>NZ_JABXEO010000074.1:0-45901 GCF_013372585.1 Myxococcus sp. AM010 | reverse complement strand
GCCCCGCCCCACACACCACGACGTGGCCCTTCATCGTCTCGGAGACCACTTCAATCCACTCCTTGTCGTTCTTGTGCCGGGCAAAGAAGAGGTAGGCGAAGCGCACCACGCCGTCCGCCACCAGGACGATGCCCGCGGGTGGAATCACCAGGTTGAGCAACTCCAACAACCAGTCGTCCACGTAGGGCAGCGACGGCTCGCCGTAGAGCAGGAAGTAGGTGTGGTGCAGCGCCTCGCCAAACTTGAGTTGCTCGCCGCCCGGCCCCCGGAACCGCCAGTGGAAGAGCAGCGGCCCGCCCAGGAACAGCACGGCGGACAGCAGCAGCGTGGTGCGAAAGCGCCGCACCAGCGCCCGCAGGTAGCGCAGATTGGCCCGGAAGTGCCGGCGGGACGGCTTCATGGAGGCTCCTCGACTACGACGCCGGGGTGATGCCCGTCTCCGCCGAGCTCCGCGCGCGACGCCGCTCCACCATCCACACCAACAGCACGCCCAGCTCGTAGCAGAGCAGCATGGGGCCCGCCATCAGCGACAGGTTCACCACGTCTCCCGTGGGAGTGATGATGGCCGCCGCGATGAGGCACACCACGAAGGCGTGGCGCTGGTACTTGAAGAGCCAGGACGACTTCACCACGCCCACCACGCCCAGCAAGGCCATGACGAGCGGCAGCTCGAAGATGATGCCAAAGGCCAGGATGAGCAGCAGCACCAGCGAGAGCTGCTCGTGCATGGACAACATGGGCCGCGTCCACCGCGCCGCCTCGTGCGCCGCGTGCGCCGTGGCCAGCTCCTTCTCCAGCCGCCACAGCCCCGCCAGCTCCTCGGTGCGCGCGGGGGCGATGTCCGCCAGCCGGCTCGCCGAGCCGTCCATGGCCACCGCCGCCGCCGCGAAGTCCTTCTTCCCGTAGGCCGTCACGGCCTCCATGCGCTTCTCCACCGCCTGCCGCAGCACGCCACGGGACTGCGCGCCGTAGCCCACCGACGCCGCGTCCAGGAGCCGCCCCAGGCCCTCCAGCCGCCCCGTCATCTCCACGCTGGCGGCGGGCGCGGCCTCCGGCGCGGGCGCCTGCCCCTCGCCCTCCGCGCGCAGCTGGGTGCTCGTCTCCTTCGCGATGCGTCCGGCCTCCTCCACTTCACCCAGGCGCAGGAAGCGCAAGGCGTCGTCCGCGCGCAGCCGGGCCGTGTCCAGGCGCTGCTCCAGCGCGAGCGTCTCCTCCTCGTTGAGGAGGAAGGTGAACATGGAGGGCAGCACCGCGAAGTAGCAGAAGGCGGCGCCGAGGAGGAAGGCGATGGAGCCGAACGCCACGAAGGGCGCGGCGAAGCGGCGCTCCTCCGGATACAGGCCGGGCGAGACGAAGCCCCAGATCTGCATCAGGATGACGGGCGTGGTGAGGAAGATGCCGCAGTACACGCCCACCTTCATCAAGACGTTCAGCTCTTCGATGCCGGACGTGTAGATGAGCGAGCGATTCTCGGGCGGCAGCGCGTCCAGCACCGGCTGCATCAGCAGGCCGAAAATGGGCTTGGCGAAGACGAGCGAAATCGCCCCCAGGACGAGCACCGCGAGGGTGCACCGCACGAGGCGCGAGCGGAGCTCCGTCAGGTGGTCCGACAGGCTCATGCGCAGCTCGGAGTCGGCGCCGGGGTTGATGGGCGGGGGGCTCAGGGCTCAGCTCCGTTTCGGGGCGTTGCGCGCCACCGTCCCCGGGATGGGCGACAGCGTGGGCGAGGTGGCGGAAGAAGCAGCGGGCTCGGGCGACGGCTCGGCGGCGGGCTCCGCGCCCGGCTCCCCCGCCTGCACGTCCGCGGAGGACACCTCGCGAGGCCCCTGCCCGTCCAGCTCCAGCACCTGCGTGGACGACGAGGGCGGAGGGGGCGCCGCATCGGCCGGGGGCGCCGCATCGGCCGGGGGCGCCGCGCCGTCCGTGGCGGGAGGCAGGCTGGCCTCGGGCCCACCCACGGCCTGCGGCGGCTGAGGCGCGAAGCGCGTCCCGGGCCTCACGGGCGCGGTGGGAGGCTCTCCGATTTCCTGGTCCATGGCGTAGAACTCACGCTCCACGACGTTGCGGACCTCATCCGTCTGGCGGCGGAACTCGCGCAGGAACTTGCCGATGCCGCGCGCGAGCTCGGGCAACCGCTGCGGCCCCAGAATGAGCAGCGCGGCCACCAGGATGAACACCATTTCGCCTGCGCCGATGTTGAACATTTTTCCTGACGCGCTCCCCGGAGCAGCCCGGTTTATCGCGCCCCGGGGAGGCAGGCGCAACCGTTCGTCGCGCCAAAGCATCCGCCCGCCACCCGGAATGGGCGGCAGGCAACCCGAAGGCGCCCTTTCATACTACGCGTGAGGATCCGCTCCGGGCGAGAGCGGAACCGCCATTCCTCGCGGGGGAGCGACCGCCAACGCCCGCGCCTGCTCCCGGCTCTGCACCCGCCGCTCCACCACCCACAGCAAGACGGGCAGCAACAGCGTCAAAACCATGGACACTCCAGCCATCTGCGGGATGCCGCCCAGGGTGCCGTCTGGCAGGTCTGTCAGCAGCCGAGCGCTGAGGAAGGCCCCCACGGCGGCGGCCATGTGCTGGACGGCGGACTGGAGGGACATGAACCGCGCGCGCACCGGGTTGTCCGGCACCCGCGACGTCAGCGTGTTGTACGCGACGTTGCGCGTCCCCATGGCGACCATGAAGAGCGTGAAGATGACGGGCACGGGCATCCACCGAGGCAGGTGGACGAAGCCCACGTAGGTGGACAACAGCACCAGCGTGGAGCCCACCGTGCCCACCACGAAGGCGCCGTACCGGTCCACCATGGGCCCCGCCACCCGCAGCGTCGCGAAGCTGGCGATGCCGCCAATGAAGTACGGCAGCCAGAGCAGCTCGCGCGGATAGCCCACGTTCTGCTGCAGATAGGCGGACAGGTTGGGGATGAGGACGAAGCCCGCCATCATCACCAACGCCGTCATCACGTACGACAGCTGGATGTCCCGGTTGCCCAGCAGCTCGAGCACGCCGGCCTGCTGGCGGGGCCCCGCGTCCAGGTGGCCGCGCACGGGGGGCAGGGAGAAGATGGCGCCCAGCACCACCAGCAGGCCCATGGCGGCCACCGCGAAGAAGGGCACGCGCCAGCCGCCGAACTCGGCCAGCTTCAGCGCCATGGGCACCCCCGCCACCGAGGCCACGGAGAAGGCCCCCATCACCGCGCCTAGCGCGCGTCCGCGCCGCTCCACGGGGACCAGGTCCGCGATGATGGACAGCGACAGCGACGTGGCCGGCCCGCCGAAGACGCCCGCCACCACGCGCGCCAGCAGCAGCGTGGACATCCCCGTGGCGAAGCCGCCCGCCGCCGTGGCCACCACCAGGCCCAGCATGGACACCGCCAGCGCCTTGCGCCGGTCGAAGCGGTCCAGGAAGTAACCACCGGCCAGCCCCGCCACGCTGGCGGCCGCCGTGTACGCGCCGCCAATGACGCCGATGTGCGACGACGCGATGCCCAGCCCCTTCGCGAAGTCCGGGCCCAGCGGCATCACCATCACGAAGTCCAGGATGTTGACGAACTGGACCGCGCCGATGAGGGCCACCACGGCGCGCTCGGAGACCTGTCGTTGTGTCGGCATGAAGAGGTGTCTACACCCGGAAGCGGCGAACCTCCGCACGGAGGATTTCCGCCTGCCGCTGGAGGTTGTCGATGGCCTCCTCCAGCTGCTTCACGGAGCGTGTCTGGTGCTCGGACACGCCCTTGATGGTCTCCACCGCCTTGAGCACCTGCTCGCTGCCCTTGGTCTGCTCCTTCTGGGCGCGGTTCAGGTGGGTGACCATCTCGTTGATGCTCTCGATGGAGCGGGTAATCTGCTTGCTCCCGTGCGCCTGCTCCTGGCTGCTGCGCTGCACGTGGGCGGTGAGCGCCTTCATCTTCTCCGCGCTCTTCATGATCTGCTCGCCGCCGCGGGCCTGCTCGTTGGAGGCCTTGGAGATCTGCTGCACCGTGTCGCTGATGCGGTGGATGGAGGCCGTCACCTGCTTGCTGCCGCGCGCCTGCTCCACGGTGGCCCGGGCAATGGCCTTCACCATCTGCGTGGACTTCTGGGTGCTGTCGTTGATTTTTCGCAGCGCCCCCTCCGCCTCCCGGCCCAACTGCACGCCCTCCTCCACGCTGCGCACGCCCTGGTTCATCACCACCACGGCGTTGCGGCTCTCCTCCTGGATGCTGCGAATGAGCTCGGCAATCTCTTTCGTGGACGCGCCGGTGCGCTCGGCCAGGTCCTTGATTTCCTCCGCCACCACCGCGAAGCCCTTGCCGTGCTCCCCCGCCTGCGCGGCGATGATGGCCGCGTTGAGGGCCAGCAGGTTCGTCTGCTCCGCCACGTCGTCGATGACGTTGAGGATGTTGCCAATCTCGGAGATGCGCCGGCCCAGGCTTTCAATGACGCTGGCGGCGCTGCGGCTCGTGTCCTTGATGCGGTCGATGCCGGTGAGCGTCTTGCGCAGCGCCTCCACGCCCGTCTGCGCCTCGTCGAAGACCTGCTCGGACAGGCGGGCCGTCTCCTTCGCGTTGGCCTCCACCTGGCCAATGGCGGCGTCCATCTCACTGATGGCCGAGGACGTCTCCTCCGTGGAGGCGGACAGCTCCTGGATGTTGGTGGCCACCTCCTTGATGGAGAACGTCATCTGTTCGATGGCGCTGGTCGTCTCCTCCACGCTGGCGGCCATGGCCTGGACGTTCTCCGCCACCTCGTCGTTGGTGGCGGCCATCTCCATGATGGAGGAGCTGCTCTCCTCGGCGCTCTGGTAGAGGACCTCCACGTTCTCCGCGATGCCGCGCAGCGAGGCCATCATCTCCACCATGGAGGAGGACGTCTCCTCCACGCGCGCCTGCACCGTGCCCGCGCCGGACGACACCGTGGTGCCGGTGCGGTGAATCTGCTCCACCACGCCCGCCACCACGTCCGACACGCCGCGCACCCGGCCCAGCGTGTCGCGCCAGCTCTGGGCGATGCGGTTGAGCGCCTCGGCGAGCTGGCCCAACTCGTCCCGCGTCCCCACGTCCACGCGGCCAGTGAGGTCCGCCTCCGCCAGTCGCCGTGCCATGCCCATCATCGCGTCCAGCGGCACCAGGATGAAGGCGCGGGAGATGAAGAAGGCCACCACCAGGAACAGCGCCAGGCCGATGCCGAACGCGAGCATCACGACGCGCTGGAGCTCGGTGACGACCGCGTCCAGCCCGGTGTTGTCGAGCACCAGCAGCACCTGTCCCACCACGCCGCCCGACAGCGTCACCGGGCGCGCCACGGAGCGGTCGCCGTTGGCGAAGCGGAAGCCATTCAGCGGTCGCCCCTGCCGGGCCTTCAGCTCCGCCTGGAACCACGCGGGCGGCTCGGCCGGGTGGGTGGCCAGCACCTGACCCTCGCTGGAGAGGACGGCCAGCACCTTGAAGTCGTCGTCGCCCGCGCGCAGCCGCTCCAGGCTGTCGGGCAGGGCCGCGGCGGGCTGGCTCGTGAGCATGCTGACGGCCTGGCTGGCACGGGCCTCGCCCCGCGTCTGCAGGCGCTGCTCCAGGTGGGCCTCCACGCGCGAGGGTACGACGAAGAAGAGCGTCCCCAGGATGAGGGCGAGGACGAACGCGAAGGAGCCCAGCAGCAGGCTGCGCAGGCCGGGTTTCTTGAACCGGAGAGCCAAGACGAGGCACTGTAGGAAGGGAAACACCGGCAGGGCAAGAACAGGGCGCCGGCGCGGCCTGTCCCCCAGGGGTGCTGACTTCCCGTCTGGCGGATGCGTAAGGTCTCCTTGATGTCCTCCACCCTGCTCCTGACGGATCCGCTCTTCTTCCAGCACGACCCCGGGCAGGGCCACCCGGAGTCGCCCTCCCGGCTGCGCCGCATCCTCGGGGTGCTGGCCAGCGCGCCGGTGAAGGGCACGGTGATGACCGCCCCGCGCTCCGCCACGGAGGCGGAGCTGGCGGCGGTCCACACGCCGGAGCTGCTGGCGTACCTCGCGAGCCTGAGCGGGCACGTCTCGCAGCTGGACCCGGACACCCACGTGTCGCCGGACAGCATCGACGCGGCCCGGCTGGCGGCGGGCGCCTCCGTGCAGGCGGTGGAGGCGGTGATGAAGGGCGAGGCCCGCAACGCCTTCGCGCTGGTGCGCCCGCCCGGGCACCACGCCGAGCCCGACAAGGCCATGGGCTTCTGTCTGTACAACAACGCGGCCATCGCCGCGGAGGCGGGCCGGAGGCTGGGCGCCGAGCGCGTGCTGGTGCTCGACTGGGACGTGCACCACGGCAACGGGACGCAGGCGGCGTTCTGGTCGCGCCGGGACGTCATGTACCAGTCGGTGCACCAGTTCCCCTACTACCCGGGCACTGGCGCGGCCCAGGAGACGGGCAAGGGCGAGGGCGAGGGCTACACCGTCAACGTGGGCCTGCCGGGCGGCAACTCGGACGCGGACTACGGGATGATTTTCGAGGAGCTGCTGCTGCCCGTGGCGGAGGCGTACCGGCCCCAGCTCATCCTCGTCTCCGCGGGCTTCGACTCGCACCAGCACGACCCGATTGGCGGCATGGACGTCAGCGAGCGCGGGTTCGCGGCCATGTGCTCGGCGATGAAGGCCCTGGCCGACAGCGTGTGCCAGGGCCGGCTGGTCCTGCTGCTGGAGGGCGGCTACTCGCTGGAGGGCCTGTCCCAGTCCGTGCATGCCTGCGTGGAGGTGCTCGCCGGGCGCAAGGACGGCTTCCCCACCGGGGACACCCACGCGGACGCGAAGCACGCGCTGCGGGTGAGCCGCGAGGCGCTGCGGCCGTACTGGCCTCGCGTGTAGAGCGTTGGCTGGATGGCGCGCCGCGTCTCGCGCCGCTGTTCTTCCCCTGGCAACCGTGCGAGAAGCCCGGCAGCACACGGGAGGACTGCATGGTGGAGCTGAACTACCGGACGGCGTTGGTGACGGGTGCATCCAGCGGCCTGGGACGCGGGCTGGCGCTGTGGCTCGCCAAGCGGGGCGTCCGCGTGTTCGCCGCCGGGCGCCGCCTGCCGCAGCTCCAGGCCCTGCGGGACGAGGCCCAGGCGGCCGGCGTCACCGTGGAGCCCGTGGCGCTGGACGTCACCCAGGCGGACGCCACGCTGGAGCGCATCCGCGCGCTGGACGCGGAGGCGGGCGGGCTGGACCTGGTGGTGGCCAACGCGGGCGTGGGCGGCACGACGAACGCGAAGCGCCTCCCATGGGAGCGCGTGCGCGGCATCATCGACACCAACGTCACCGGCGCCGCCGCCACGCTGAGCGCCGTGCTGCCCCAGATGGTGGAGCGCCAGCGCGGGCACCTGGTGGGCGTCTCCAGCCTCGCGGGCTTCCGCGGGCTGGCCGGCCACGCGGCCTACTCCGCGTCCAAGGCCTTCCTGTCCACCTTCATGGAGAGCCTGCGCGTGGACCTGCGCGGCACCGGCGTGCGCGTCACCTGCATCTATCCCGGCTTCGTGAAGAGCGAGCTGACGGCCAACAACAGCTTCCCCATGCCCTTCCTCATGGAGACGCATGACGCGGTGGAGCTGATGGGCAAGGGCATCGTCCGGGGCGACGCGGAGGTGTCCTTCCCCTGGCAGCTCGCGGTGCCCACGCGCCTGGCGAAGGTGCTGCCCAACCCCCTCTTCGACGCGGCCGCGCGGCGGCTGCGCTGACCTTCCCCTTCCCACGGAGACGCCCGGTGACGACGCCACAGCCCTTCGCCCACCGCTTCAGCCTGCTGGCCGAGCAGCGCTCGCCGTTCTGCCTTGGCATTGACCCGTCGAGAGACTTGCTGACGCGCTGGGGCCTGCCCGACAACGCCCAGGGCCTGCGCGACTTCTGCGAGCGCGTGGCCGACGCGGCGGGGAGCGCCGTCGCCGTGGTGAAGCCGCAGAGCGCCTTCTTCGAGCGCCACGGCCCCGCGGGCCTCCAGGTCCTCCAGGAGCTGCTGCGCCGCTTCAAGGCCGTGGGCACCCTCACGCTGCTGGACGTGAAGCGCGGCGACATCGGCTCCACCATGGAGGCCTACGCCGAGACAGTCTTCGGCGAGGGCAGCGCCTACGAAGCGGACGCGGCCACCTTCACCGCCTACCTGGGCCTGGGCGCGCTGCGGAAGACGCTGGAGCGGGCGCGCGCGTCCGGCGCCGCCGCCTTCGTGGTGGTGCGCTCCTCCAACCCGGAGGGCAGCTCACTCCAGACGTCGCGCGGCGAGGACGGCCGCACCGTGGCGGAGGCCCTGGCGGACGGCTTGCGCGCCTTCAACGAGCAGCCCGGCCAGGACGCGGCGCCGGTGGCGGGCGCCGTCATGGGCGCCACCCTCCCCGGCTCGGACCGCGGCGTCATCGAGCGGCTGGGCGGCGCGCTGCTGCTCACGCCCGGCATCGGCGCGCAGGGCGCGGGCTTCGACGACTTGAAGCGCCTGTTCGCCGGGCGCGAGGCGCAGGTCATCCCCACCGCCACGCGCTCGGTGCTGGAGGCGGGGCCGGACACCGCCGCCCTGCGCCAGGCGCTGGAGCGGCACCTGGCGCCAGCGCGCGCCTTCCGCGCTACTGCGCGCCCATCATGAACTGGTCGACGTCGACCGTGTTCTTGTCGGGCACCGCGTCCTTCGGCTCGGTGCCCTTCTTGAAGAACATCAGCTCCGAATCCCTGGCGCCCGCGGGGGCAATCTTCCCCGTCTTCCTGTCGATGTGGAGCCGCACCAGGTTCATGGACTGCCACGGGTAGAACTCGGACTGCGTCCGGTCCCCCAGCGCGCGCTTCATGTAGTTGAGCCAGATGGGGAGCGCGGCGCGGCCGCCCGTCTCGTAGCGGCCCAGCGGATGCGGGTTCAAGTCGTAGCCCACCCACGCCACCGTCACCAGGTCGCGGGTGTAGCCGGCGAACCAGGCGTCGAAGGAGTCGTTGGTGGTGCCCGTCTTCCCCGCCGCCGGCTTGCCCAGGCGCTGCGCCGGGCCACCGGTGCCCTGGAGCACCACGCCGCGCAGCAGGTGCGTGAGGATGAAGCCGGCCTCCGGGCTCATCACCTGCTCGCCCGGCTCGAAGAGGCGCGCGTAGCCAGCGGCCACGCGGTCCTGCAGGGGCGCCCACGCGTCGTCGAAGGCCGTGTGGTCCTCCAGCGTGCGGCCCCAGCGGTCCTCAATCTTGCGGATGAAGTACGTGGGCTTCTTGCGGCCGTAGCGGTTGAAGGTGGCGTAGGCGTTGGCCAGGTCCACCGGGTACACGCACGAGGAGCCGAGCGCCGCGGAGAAGTCCATGTTCATGGGCGTGGTGATGCCGAGCTTCGTGCTCCACGCGGCCATGTTCTTCACGCCCACCGCGCCGAACGTCTTCACCGCGGGCACGTTCAGCGAGTTGACCAGCGAGGTGCGCAGCAGCACCTCGCCCTCGAACTTGTCGCTGTAGTTGGCCGGCTTCCACGACACCTTGGTGTCCGGGTCGTGCTCGACGATGGGCGAGTCCACCAGCACGGTGGCCTCCGTCCAGTCCAGTTGCTCCAGCGCCGCCGAGTACACGAAGGGCTTGAAGGAGCTGCCCGGCTGGCGGCACGCCTGGAAGGCGCGGTTGAACTCGTTGTCGTCGAAGTCGTAGCCGCCCACCATCGCGGTGAGGTACTGGCGGTGGGGGTCGATGGAGACGAGCGCGCTCTGCGCCTCGGGCGTCTGCTCCAGGCGGAAGAGCTTCACGCCCTCGCTGGGGATTTCGTCCGCGAGCTTCTTGTCCCACTGCTCCTTGTCGTCCGTCAGGTCCTTCTTCGTGACGTGGCGCACCACGACGACGTCGCCCTCGGAGATGGCCCGCTTCACCGAGGAGATCATCATCGCCGGGTAGTAGCCCTCCGGGTTCACCTTGCGCGCCCAGCGCATGCCCAGCAGCGGCAGCCGGCCGGCGTGCCCGCCCACCTGCACGTCCGCGCCCTTGCCGTCCCCGTCAATGGACGTGACGACGGCGACGTAGAGCCGGTTCTCCACCAACTCCTGTGCGCCCATGAGCTTCTTCGAGCGGTCGATGAAGGCGCGGATGGCCTCCTTCGACGCGAGCTGCTCCACCGGGCCGCGCCAGCCCTGGCGCTTGTCCACCGACAGCAGGCCGTGGAGCACGGCGTCCTGCGCGGCGCGCTGGCGCTCGCTGTCCATGGTGGTGAAGACCTTGAGGCCGGCCTTGAGCAGCACGGGGTTGCCGTACCGGTCCACCACGTCCTTGCGCACCTGCTCCACGAAGTACGGCGCGAACTCGTGGAACACGTCCTCCACCGGGTACACCTTCACCTCTTCGGCGTTGGCGGTGTCGTGCTCCTCCTGCGAAATCATGCCCTCCACCAGCATGCGGCGCAGCACGTAGGAGCGGCGCTTGCGGGCCGCCTCCGGGCGCAGGAAGGGCGAGTACCGGCTGGGCGCCTGCGGGAGGCCCGCGATGAGCGTCATCTCGCCCAGGGTCAGGTCGCGCACGTCCTTGCGGTAGTAGTTCTCCGCCGCGCTCTGCACGCCGTAGCTGTGGTGCCCGAGGAAGACGTTGTTGAGGTAGAGGTAGAGAATCTCCTCCTTCGTCAGCGACTCCTCCAGGCGCCGGGCGAGGATGGCCTCGCGAATCTTGCGGGTAATCGTCTTCGCGGTGGCGGACTTGTAGCCCTCCGCGGAGATGAGCACCGCCTTCGCGGTCTGCTGCGTCAGCGTGGAGCCACCCTGGATGCCGCCCGAGCGCAGGCCCAGCTTCGAGCCCACCGTCTTGAAGCCGGCGCGCGCGGTGCCCAGCACGTCCACGCCGAAGTGGTCGAAGAAGCTGGAGTCCTCCGACGCGATGAAGGCCTGCACCAGGCGCTTCGGAATCCGCGCGTAGGGCACCACCTTGCGGCGCTCCTCGTAGAACTCGCCGGCGAGCACCGCGTCATCCGTGTAGACCTCGGTGACGATGGGCGGCCAGTACTCGTCCACCTTGGGGATGGCGGGCAGTCCCTCCGCGTACACGTAGTACACGGTCGTCACGGCAATCACGGCGGCCGTGGCCCCCGTCAGCGCCAGCCATCCCGCGGTCTTCAGGAGGAACTTCCACCAGCGCTTGGAGGGGACGCCGTCGAGCACCAGCTTCGAGCGGCTGCGGTCAGCGGATTTAGGGTCGGACATACGCGTTTCTTTTGTGCCTCGCGGGCGTCAGGGCACCAATGCGGCCCGCTTGAGCACATCTCGGAGCTCGACGGCGAGGGGGGCCTCGACGACCACCTTCGCGCCGCCTTCGGGATGCGGGAATTCGATGCGCTCGGCGTGCAGGAACAACCTTTTGAGCCCCCAGCGCGCCCGCACGTCGCGGTTGAAGGCGAAGTCACCGTACTTCCTGTCCCCAGCCACCGGATGTCCGATGGCGGCCAGATGCCTTCTTATCTGATGCGTGCGCCCGGTCTCGATGGCGCAGGACAGGAGCGCCGCCTCGCCCGACTGCTTCACGACCTTCCACCGGGTGACGGCCGCCTGCATGTTCACCCCCCGACGGGCCTTGGACTCGGCCGTCTGTTGGTGTTCCGACAAGGGCAGGTCGATGACCCCGGAGTCCCGTGGCATCTTCCCCTTCACCAGGGTGAGGTAGCGCTTGCGGGACAGGCCGTGGGTGAAGACCTCGGTGAAGTGCACCATGGCCGGGCGCCGCTTGGCCACCAGGATGACGCCGGAGGTCTCCCGGTCCAGCCGGTGTGCGGGCGAGGCCGCGAAGTCGTTGCGGACGGCCTTGGGCCCCAGGTACGCGCGCACGTAGTCCACCAGCGTCCCGCCGGTGATGCCGCTGCCGGTATGGACGGCCATTCCGCTGGGCTTGTCCACGGCCATGAGCCAGTCGTCCTCTCGAAGGATGACCAACCGGCTGGGGTCCACCGGTGGCGGAGGCGGGTCCACTTTCGGACGTTCCGCGCCCACGAGCTGCTGCTCGTCGCCGCGGATGGTGAGCACGTCTCCTTCGGACAGCAACTGCTCGGGTTGCGCACGCTTCCCGTTCACCCGCACCTTCTTGGTGCGAATCATCTTGAAGAGGTGGCTCACCGGAACATTGGGGAGCCGTTTGCGCAGGTGCTTGTCCAGCCGCATCCCGGCGGTGTCGGCTTCGATTCGGTACTCGATCATTTGTGCTGGCGCACGGACCAGACCATACGAATAATCCCGGGTCCATGGCGAAAGCCCCCAGTATCGAGAAGCTTCTCCAGAGTGGCTCGGCGGAATGGAACCGGATGCGCAAGTCCGGCCAGGTCGCCACCGACCATACCGGCGCCACCTTCACTCAACTGTTCTCCGCCAACACGGACCTGTCCGGGCTGGGCCTCATCGGCTCGGAATGGGACCGGTGCGACCTGTCCAAGGTCAACTTCCGGGACGCGGACCTTTCCAATGCCTACTTCCACGGCGGCCGGCTCCAGGACTGCGACTTCCGGGGTGCGAACCTGGAAGGCGCGACGTTCGAAAAGCTGAAGCTGCTGCGGTGCGACTTCACGGGCGCCAAGGGGCTCGACGACGTCGAGCTCGACGATGTGGACATGGACCGCGTCGTCGGTCTGGACGGCGAGGAGGCCCCGCCGCCTCCGCCGCCACCCGCCCAGGGCATCACCGCCTTCACCCGTGAGCAAAGGGAGAAGGCGCTGGGCGCACAGGCGGCCACCCTGCTCCAGGGCGAGCCCGCCGGCGACGAGCTCCCGCCGTTCCGGCCCCAGGACCCTCCCGGCTCGCTCTTCTTCCGGGCGCTGAAGCGGATGGGCGTGCCCCCGCTGTGGGTGCTGGACGTGCCCGGCCTGCGCCCGCTCCTGCCGCAGCGGCTGCCTCCGGGCAGCTCGCTGGAGACGCTCTACCGCGAGGCGGTGAAGACGCGGCTGGAGAACAAGAAGCCCGCGGCGGACCCGGCGGTGGTGGACCGCGCGCAGAAGGCGCTCCGCATGGGCGCCAAGGACGCCCCGGTGGCGGCCATGTACCTGCGCGAGGTGGGCGTGCTGCCCCTGTTCCGCTTCTCCGCGGCCCAGGTGCTGAAGGGTGCGCTGCGGGAAGAGGTGGAGGTGGATGACCTGACGGGCGCCATCGACCCGCGCACCACGGGCGCGCTGCTGGAGCTGCGCTTGACGCACGAAGTCGTGGAGCACCTGCAGGAGGCGCGGCGCCGGCTGGCGGCCACGCAGCTCTACACGTCGCTGCTGGAGGCGGGCTTCAACCCGGAGAACAACTGGGACGAGGCGCTGGAGTCGAGCGACGCGTCGCTGGAGCTGGCGCATCTGGCCACGGGTGAGGACCGCAATGCCCTGCTGGAGGGCTTCCAGGTCTTCGCGGCGCTGCCGGACGAGGCCCGGCTGCGGCGGCTGGCCTACCTGGCCGAGTCCGTCACCCACCTGGAGCTGGTGAGCCGGCTGCCGGAGGGCATGGAGCCGTCGTGGCTCACCGGCCCCGAGACGCGCGAGTGCCACGAGCGGGAGATGACGTACGTCCAGTCGCTGAAGGCGGAGGAGATTCCGTCCAAGGTGGCGGCGCTGGCGAAGGAGGAGCTGGGCGTTCCCGAGGGGGAGGTTCCCGAGGAGAGCGACGGCGACCTCTTCGTCCACCTGCGCTGTGACGTGTGCGGCAAGGAGAAGCTCATCGTCCAATCACCGGAGGAGTAGCCGTCCGGTGCAGGTCGAGGCCCGCGGGGCCGCGGGGTCCGGGAGATGCTCCTGGACCTGGCGGCCCCGTGGTGTTTCTGGCGCGAGGGCTCGCGGCGCTACGCGCCGGACGAAGGCAGCACGTACGTCACGGGCCTGGGCAGCACCGCCCTCACGGTGTCCCCCGCGCGGATGATGCCGGGGCGCTCCACCCAGGCCACCAGCCCCCGGCGCTGCCACGCCGCCTTCACGAAGCGGCTCGCCAGCTTCTGCACGTCCGGATGATGCGCCTCGATGACGCGCCCCGGGCCCGTGCAGGGCTCGTTCTCCCCCTCCACCACCAGCGTCGCGTCCTCGGGGAAGAACAGCCGCGTGCCCGGAGGCAGGTGCGTCAGCCGCGGCACGCCCGCCACTTCCAGGTTCGCGCCCAGCCAGGACGCCAGCACGCGCGGAATGCCCAACGTCTCCGCGACCTGCGCCAGCTCCTCGCTCGACACCAGGGAGAGCTGCCGCGTGTTGCGGATGGGCGTCCCCTTGGGGAACCACGGTGTGCGCACGTCCGCCGCGCGCGTCAGGCCCGCGTGGCGGTCGCCCTCCAGGCCCTCGAAGGACACCCGCGCCTCGGGCAGCTCCTTCGTGACGAAGCTCTTGCGCTCGGTACACACGAGGACGCGCTCGATGCGTCCTTCACACTGCGGCGTCTTGCGGGCCATCGCCGTCTTTCTATCGAACCCTGCCTCCCGCCGCCTCTCAGAACAACCCGAGCTGCTGCGGCTTCCCACCCAGCGGGCGCGCGTCCATCCCCGCGTCGCGCAGCGCCTGCGCCAGCTCCTCCGCGAAGCCATGGCACGTCAGCACCTCCCGCGCCCCCGTGGACTTCGCGTAGGACACCAGCCCGGGGAAGTCCGCGTGGTCCGACAGCGGGAAGGCCACGTCCGCGCCGTACCGCCGCACCGCGCCCCGGTCCACCGCCCACCCCGTCAGCACCGCCGTCGCCCGAGGCCACAGCGGCGCCAGCGCCCCACCCCGCGCATGGTGTGGCGGGAAGAAGAGCACCTCACCCGGCTCCACCTTCCCGTCGTAGCAGCGCAGATTTTCAATCGGCACGCCCAGCTCCGCGTAGAGCCGCGCCACCTCGTAGATGGAGGAGTGCGCCACCAGCGGGAAGCCGCGCCCCGCCAGGTGCTTCATCGCCTCCTGGCTCTTGCCCAGCGGATAGCCCAGCAGCACCGGCACCGCGCCGCGCTCCAGCTGCATCCGCAGCCACGCCTCCACCTGCCCCAGCACCTCCGGACGCGGCGGGAAGCGGTAGCGCGGATGCCCGAAGGTGGACTCGATGACGAGCGTGTCGCACTCCGCCACCTCCGTCGCCTCGGCGGTGAGCGACGGCGCCACGTTGAGGTCCCCGGTGTAGACGATGCGGCGCCCATCCGGCCGCGTCACGCGGAGCTGCGCGCTGCCCAGGATGTGCCCCGCCGGTAGCAGCTCCAGCAGCAGCGGCCCCAGCTCGAAGGGCTGCCGGAAGGGCACCTCGCGCGGCTCACGCACCGGCCCCAGGCGATGCGTCATGAAGCGCAGCGTCGCCGCCGTGGCGATGGTGCTCTCGTGCCGGGCGATGTGGTCCGAATGCCCATGACTCACGAAGCACAATGGCGACTTGCGCTTCGCATCCAGGGACAGGGAGGTGCCCGTCAGGTGCATCCCGTTTCGCCGCAGCTCCACACTCATGGGAAGGGCCCCGGGTATAGCGCGTCCACCCGCCGGAGGCCGCCTCCTCTTCACCGCCCTGCCCGCCCGGCTGGTGGACAGGCCGCGAATGGCCCCACGCAGGCCCTGCGGCGGGGCCGCTACCGCGCTGGCGCCCTCGCGCGCCACCACACCCAGGCCGCCGCGCCCACCTCCGACATCAACACGCCCGACAGGATGAGCGCGCCGCCCAGCCACTCGCGAGGCCCGAGCGTCTCGTAGCCCAGCAGCACCGAGTACAGCGCGGCGAACACCGACTCCAGCGAGTAGATGAGCGCCGCGCGCACCGCCGTGGTGCGCGCCTGTCCCCACGTCTGGACGCTGATGGCCAGCGCGCTGGCGAACACGCCGCAGATGAGCACCGCCCCCACGAAGGACGAGTGCCACGCCACGCGCCGCTCCACGAAGGGCAGGCACAGCGCGGACAGCAGCGCCACCGTCCAGAGCTGCACCGCCACCAGCCCCATGACGCCCTGCTTCGGCGCATGCCGCTCCGTCATGAGGATGTGGCACGCGTAGGCCACCGCGCACCCCAGCGACAGCACGTCTCCGGACGACAGGCCACCACTGCCCAGCCCCACGTCCGGCTGCGTGAAGAAGAAGAGCCCCACCGCCGCCATGCCCACGCCCAGGAGCGAGGTGAACTTCGGCGCCTTCCGGTAGAGCACCAGCGACAGCAGCGGCACCAGCAGCACGCACAGCCCGGTGATGAACGCCGAGCGCGAAGGCGTGGTGGTGGTGAGCCCCACCGTCTGCAGGGAGAAGCCCAGGAAGAGGAAGGTCCCCAGCATCGTGCCGCTGCGCAGGTTGCGCGCCGTCAGCACCTGTCGTCCCGCCAGGGCGCTCAGCACCACCGCGCCCACGAGGAAGCGCAGCGTGAGGAAGCTGAACGGGTCTGCGTGCCCGAGCGCGTCCTTCACCACCACGAAGGTGATGCCCCAGAACGAAGTGATGAGCGCCAGCGCCCCATCCGCGCGGAGCCGCTGCGACCGCGACGGAGGCTCCGTGGCGCCCCCCAGCATGTCGGACGTCGAGGTGCTCATGTCGCGAGGGTCCACCGGAGAGGATGACGCCAGGCTCGCCAGGTGACGTCACGGCGGCCACGGCCGCGGGCTTTCTGACGCAGCCTGGGCGGCCGCGCAACTCTCCGAGCGCGCGCCTACAGGGTGCGCTCGACGACGACCAGCCGCTTGGAGCGGCCCGTGGCATCCCAGGCCGCGTTGGCCTGCTGGGTCAACGTGGCGTCCGCTCGCCGGAACGCCAGCCGCTCGAAGGTGCGCAGCGACGCCGTGTTGTCCTCGTCCACGTCCGCGAAGACGTGCGACTGCCCCTGCCGCCGGGCCTCGTCCATCAGGCACTCCAGCAGCCCCGTGGCCACGCCCATGCGCCGCACGCGGGGCGCCACCACCAGGGAGCGCACCCAGACGCCCTCCAGCTGCAAGCCCTCCTGCCGGTAGGAGTCCAACCAGGCGAAGCCGTGCATCCGTCCCTGCGCGTCGAAGGCGCCCGCCGCGGCCCCCCGGCGCCCCGCGTCCGGCAGGCCCCAGCGCTCGCGGAGCTGACGGCGCAAGAAGCCCGGAGAGACCACCAGCCGCTCACTGGCATAGGCCAGGAGCGGGTCCAGGTCGCCGGCCGTCAGGAGCCGCACCTCCAGCGGCCCCACCAGGCGGTGACGAAGCGGCAGCGACCATCCGGAGAAGAGGAAGTCCCACACGCCCCGAGACACTAGCCGGGTCCGGGGCCAGGCCCACGCCGTGGACGCGGCCTGCTGCGCCAGCCGCAGCGCCGGGCGCAGCGGCCTGGGCAGTGGAACCACCCAGCGCCCCCTGCGGATGGCCACCACCCGGCCCAGCGTCACGCCGCCCGGAGCGTCCTGAGGCCCCAGCAGCGAGGCCGTCCGCCATGGCCGCGTGGACACCACCACGTGCGCCACCAGCTCGCGCCCCTGCCGCATCAGCGCGACGTCCCCGGCCGCCAGCGAGCCCGGGCCACAGCGCATCACCCGCACCGAGTCCCCGGCCCGCAGCAGCGGAAACAGGCTTCGCCCCGCGCCCCGCACCCACAGCCGGTGCCCCGGAGGCAATGCCTCCAGCACGTCCAACAACACCTCTGCGGAGGAGGCTCGCGAAGGCACACGCGAAATCTACCTGTTGCCCGGTACACACACCAACCGCTGGCGGTGCCGGACGGCCTCCGCGCGTTCCCCGGGAGCCCCGGGAGCGAATAAGAGGAGGCCGCGCGCGAAGCGAGAGGAGGTGGCCATGGACACGACACGGGAAGGTTCAATGGCGCCCCGGCCCGGCTGGTGGAGCCGCCACTGGCGCTGGGTCCTTCCGCTGGGGTGCCTGGGGCTGCTCGCCTCGTGCGTCGGCCTGGGCGTGCTGGCCACGTACCTGGGCTTCTCCTCCCTGGGCCAGTCCGACGCGCACCGGGAAGCGGTGGCCATCGCCAGCGGCGACGCGAAGGTGCAGCGCGCGCTGGGGACGCCCATTGAGAGTGGCCTGCCCCGGCGCAGCTCCGTGCAGAGCCGCAACGGTGTCTCTCGCGCGCAGTTCTCCCTCCCGCTCGAGGGGCCCGACGGCAAGGGCACGCTGCACGCGCAGGGCGAGAAACGCGGAGACGGGCCCTGGCAGTTCAACAACCTCATCGTCGCCCTGAGCGACGGCACGCTCATCGACCTGCTCCGCGCCGAACCGCTCAAGCGCCCCGAGCTGCCACTGCCCGCCGAACCGCCCTACGCGGACCAGGTCCCTGAGCCCGGAGAAGTGGCGCCGCGCGACGCGGGCCGCGACATCGAGCTGTGAGGTGGAAATGCGAAGGGGCGGCGCGGGGAAGCCCCCACGTCGCCCCTCGCTTCGTGTTTCAGGACACGTCCGTGCCCTTCGGCGCTACTTCAGCTTCGCCAGCTCCGCGCGCAGCTCGGGCAGCACCTTGAAGAGGTCCGCCACCATGCCGTAGTCCGCCACCTGGAAGATGGGGGCCTCGGGGTCCTTGTTGATGGCGACGATGGTCTTCGAGCTCTTCATGCCCGCCAGGTGCTGGATGGCGCCGCTGATGCCCGCCGCGATGTAGAGCGACGGCGCCACCACCTTGCCCGTCTGGCCGACCTGCAAGTCATTGGGAACCCAACCCGCGTCGCACACCGCGCGGGACGCGCCCACCGCGGCGCCCAGGTCGTCCGCCAGGCCCTCAATCTCCTTGAAGTCGCCCTTGGTGCCGCGGCCACCGGAGACGACGACGCGCGCCTCGGTCAGCTCGGGCCGCGCGCTCTTCACTTCCTTGAAGTCGACGAACTTCGTCTTGGAGGCCTCGACCTTCGGGCTGAAGGTCTTCACCTCGGCGGCGCCCTGACCGCCAGCGGCGGCGGGGAACTCGGTGGCGCGCAGGGTGAGCACCTTCACCGGCGTGGTGAGCTTCACGTCGGCGAAGACGTTGCCGGCCCACATGGGACGGGTGAAGGTGAGGTCCGCGCCGCTGCCGTTGATGGCCATGACGTCGGTGGCCATGGCGGCGCGCAGGCGGCCGGCCACGCGGGGCAGCAGGTCCTTGCCCTGCGCGGTGGACGCCATGCCGATGTAGTCCGCCTTCAGCTCCTGGGCCAGGGCGGCGATGGCGGGCGCGTAGGTCTCCGCGAGGTAGTGCTCCAGCTCGGCGGCGGCGCCCAGGTGCACGGCCTTCGCGCCGTAACCCTTGAGCTCGTCAGCGACCTTCGCGGGGTCCTTGCCCACCAGGGCGAGGTGCAGCTCACCACCGGCCTTCTCCGCGAGCTGCTTGCCGGCGGAGATGGCGTTGAGGGTGGCCTTGCGGAGGTTCCCGTCCGGCTGCTGCTCGGCGACAATGAGAACGATTGGCATTTGGATGACTCCGTAGAGAGTGTGCGGAAGGGCCGCTCAGACGACCTTCGCCTCGTTGTGCAGCTTCTCGACCAGGGCAGGGACGTCCGCGACCTTGATGCCGGCCTTGCGCGCCGGGGGCGCGGACATCTTCAGCACCTGGATGGCGGGGGTGACGTCCACGCTCAGCTTGGCAGGCGTCAGCTCTTCAATGGGCTTGCTCTTCGCCTTCATGATGCCCGGGAGGCTGGCGTAGCGCGGCTGGTTGAGGCGCAGGTCCGTGGTGACGACGGCGGGCAGCTGGCACTCCACCGTGGCGAGCCCGTTGTCGACCTCGCGAATCACCTGCACGCTCTTCTTGTCGGCGGAGACGACGATGGCGGGGACCTTGTTCTTCTCCTGCTCGCTCTCCATGGACTCCACCTTGGAGGCGAACGTGGCCTGGCCCCAGCCGAGGAACTCGGCGAGGTACTGGCCCACCTGGTTCTGGTCATCGTCGATGGACTGCTTGCCGAGGATGACGAGGTCCGGCTGCTCCTTCTCCACGACCTTCTGGAGCAGGGCCGCGATGCCGAGCTGGTCCACCGGGCCGGTGTGGTTCACCCACACGGCGCGGTGCGCGCCCATGGCCAGGGCGTGCCGGAGCTGCTCCTGCACCTCCTTGCCACCGACGGACACCACCACGACTTCGCCCTGGTGCTTCGCGACGAGCCGGAGTCCTTCTTCGACGCCGATTTCATCGAAGGGGTTGATCTTGTACTTCAGCCCCTCCTGAACGATGCCCGAGCCATCCGGCTTGACCTTGATCTTCGACTCGGGGTCTTCCACGCGCTTGGCGGTGACGAGGATCTTCACGGCGGTGCTTCTCCTTACGGGGAGGAGTTTGGAATCTGGAAAAAACGGTCTGGGTTAATAGGCATTGGCGCGTCGCGGCGGCAATGGGAAACGGCCGCCGGACGCGGTGCCGCGGCGCTACTTGAACAGTTCCCGCGCGATGACGAGCCGCTGGACCTGGCTGGTGCCCTCGTAGACCTGGATGAGCTTGGCGTCGCGCATCAGCTTCTCCACGGGGTACTCCTTGATGTAGCCGTAGCCGCCGTACACCTGCACGGCGTCGGTGGCGACCTTCATGGCCATGTCCGCGGCGAAGCACTTGGCGTAGCTGGACTGGAGGGAGTTGCGCTTGCCCTCGTCCAGCAGCCACGCGCTCTCATAGGTGAGCATGCGCGCCGCGTGGGTGTTCATGGCCATGTCGGCGATCATGAACTGGATGGCCTGGTGCTCGATGATGGGCTTGCCGAAGGTGCGGCGCTGGGTGGAGTACTCCATGGAGTGCTCCAGCGCGGCGCGGGCGATGCCCACGGAGAACATGGCCGTCAGGGGGCGGCTGTTGTCCAGCGTGGCCATGGCGATGGCGAAGCCCTGCCCCTCTTCACCAATGCGGTTGGCCACCGGGACGCGCACGTCCTCGAACGTCAGCGACACCGTCTCGCTGGCGCGCTGGCCCATCTTGTTCTCGTGCTTGCTGACAGACAGCCCCTCGGGGCGGCCCTCCACCACGAAGCAGGTGATGCCCTTGTGCTTCCTGCCCTTGTCCACCGAGGCGAACACCGTGTACTGGCTCGCCTGGCCGCCGTTGGTGATGAAGCACTTGGCGCCGTTGAGGACGTAGTGGTCTCCGTCCAGCCGCGCCGTGGTCTGCATGTTGGCCACGTCACTGCCGGCCTCGGGCTCCGTGAGGCAGAACGAGGAGAACTTCAGCTTCTCCGTGAAGGGCGTGAGCAGCCGCTTCTTCTGCTCATCCGTCGCGTGGAGGATGATGGGGAGGTTGGCCAGGTCATTGGCGATGATGGACGTCGCCACGCCCGCACAGCCCCAGCTCAGCTCCTCGGCGACCAGGGTCTGCTCCAGGTGCGACAGGCCCACGCCACCGTACTCGGTGGGGATCGCCATGTTGAGCAGCCCCAGCTCCCACGCGGTCGTCAGCAAATCGAGTGGGAAGGTGGCCGTCTCGTCGTAGTGGGCGGCCTTCGGACGCACGACTTCGCGGGCGAACTTGCGGGCCGCATCCTGCAGCGCGCGCTGGGCGTCGGTGAGCTGGAATTCCATGGGGACCTCGTGACAGGTTCGGCTCGTTGACTCGGGAGTCAACGAATACATGCCGCGGCGCGAAATCGCCAGTCCAACCCACCGGGAAGCGGAGGAGGACCGGGTCCATTTTCTCAAAAAAACAGGCCCCAACCCCGCACGGGGATTGGAGCCCAGGAAGCTGCTTAAAGTCCGTATTTCCCGAGGAACTACTGGGCTGCGGGCGGCTTGGTGGCCTTGGGGACCTTCTCCCAGTCGGCCAGGAACTTCTTGATGCCGGCGTCGGTGAGCGGGTGGTTCGCCAGCTGGGTGATGACGTTGTAGGGCAGCGTGGCCACGTCCGCGCCCAGGCGCGCGGCCTGGAGCACGTGCACGGGGTTGCGCACGCTGGCCACCAGCACCTGCGTGTTGAAGTACTCGTAGTTCCGGAAGATCTCCAGGATGTGGGAGATGAGCTCCATGCCGTCCTGGGAGATGTCATCCAGCCGGCCCACGAAGGGCGACACGTAGGTGGCGCCGGCCTTGGCACACAGCAGGGCCTGGTTGGCGGAGAAGCACAGCGTGACGTTGGTGCGGATGCCCTCGGCGGTCAGCGCCTTGGTGGCCTTCATGCCCTCCACGCCCATGGGAATCTTCACCACGACGTTGTCGTGGATCTTCGCCAGGGAGCGGCCCTCCTTGATGAGTTCGTCCGCTTCCATGGACACACATTCGGCGCTGATGGGACCGTCCACGATGGAGCAGATTTCGCGGATGGTCTCCTCCAGGCCCCGGCCCACCTTGGCGAGCAGGGACGGGTTGGTCGTCACCCCGTCCACGCAGCCCATGGCGTGGGCCTTGCGAATCTCCTCCACGTCGGCGCTGTCGATGAAGAACTTCATCTCGTCCCTCTCTTGAAGGTGGAATGTGCCCCGGCCGAAGGAGGCCGGGCGAGCAGGCGCGTAACCGATGCCCCCCCATGCGTCAAGGGTGGCCACCGCGGGGGGGCGGAGGTAGAAGGCCGGACACTGAACATGGCCCGCCCTTCCCGCTCCGCCGCCAAGAAGCCCCGCCTGCGCGCCCTCCCCGGCCGTCCCGCCCAGGCGCCTGCCGTCCTCCCTGACGCGGAGGCCACGCTCGCCTACGCGCGGAGCGTGCTGGAGGCCGAGGCCCGCGCCATCCTCGGCGTGACGGAGCGTCTGGGAGCCGACTTCCTGCGCGCCGTGCAGCTGGTGCGCGACTGCGCGGGCCAGGTCATCGTCACGGGCATGGGCAAGGCGGGCCACATTGGCCAGAAGCTGTCCGCCACCCTGGCCTCCACTGGCATCCGCTCCGTGTACCTCCACCCCGCGGAGGCCGTGCACGGGGATTTGGGCCGCGTGGGCCGGGGCGACGTCATCCTCGCGCTGTCCAACAGCGGCTCCACGGAGGAGCTGATTCGCCTGCTCCCCTCCTTCAAGCGGATGGAGACGCCCGTCATCGCCCTCACCGGCGACGCGAAGAGCCCGCTGGGCCGCGGCGCGGACGTGGTGTTGGACATCGGCGCCATCGCGGAGGCGTGCCCCATGGGCCTCGTGCCCACGGCCTCCACCGCCGCGCTGCACGCGATGGGCGACGCGCTGGCGATGACCGTGCTGCGCTCGCGGCCCTTCGGCACGGAGGACTACGCGCTGCTGCACCCGGGCGGGAAGCTGGGGCGCTCGGTGCAGCGCGTCTTCGAGCTGATGCGGACCGGAAACGCCAATCCGCTGGTGCGCGACACCTCGCCCCTGTCCGCGGTGGTGGCGGTGATGACGAAGACGCCGGGCCGGCCGGGCGCCGCGTGCGTGGTGGACAAGGCCGGGAAGCTGGTGGGCATCTTCACCGACGGCGACCTGCGCCGCCGCGTGGAGGCGGGCCTCACCGACTTCACCGTGCCCGTGCGCGAGCTGATGGGGAAGAACCCGCGCTGCGTGACGCCGGAGACGCTGGTGCTGGCCGCGACCACGCAGATGCGCGAGCTGCGCGTGGACCAACTCCCGGTGGTGGACGTGGAGGGCCGCGCCGTGGGCCTGCTGGACGTGCAGGACCTGCTGGCCGCGAAGTTCGTCTGAGGCGTGGGCCGCGCGGTCCTGCTGAACGTGCAGGGCCCGCTGGCCGCGAAGTGCTTCTAGCGCTCGAGCGCTACTTGCCCAGCTTCGCCTGCAGGCTGGCCTTGTTGGGGTAGTCCGGCGCGTCGGTGGCGAGCTTCTCCCAGAGCGCCTTGGCGCCCTTGTCGTCGCCCTTGGCCTTGAGCGTGTCGCCCAGCTTCTCCACGGAGAGCGGGTCGCTCTGCACGGCCACGCCCCACACGCGCGCCGCCATGGGGCGCTCTAGTCCCACCAGGGCCCACGCCATGCCCGCCTTCGCGCGCCCATTCTCCGGCTGGAAGGGCACCACGCGGGTGTAGTTGGCGAGCGCCTCCTGGTAGCGGCCCTTCGCCAGGTGCTCCTCGCCCTCGTCCACCAGTTTCGCCAGGCCCTGCTCCAGCTCCGGCGTGCGCTCGGTGTTCTTCACCGCGTCCACCATCTCCTGCGACAGCGGCCGGGGCGCATCCGGCGCGGCGGCCGCGGGCGCCTGTGACAGGCGGATGCGGCGGTCCTCCGCGCGCGAGGCGAGCAGTTGCTTGCGGCCCCCCGCCTTCACCGTCTCCTCCACCAGCGCCACCATCCGCTTCGCCATGGGCGCGCGGAACGAGTCAGGGTACGTGGTGGCGACCGCCTCGAAGCCTTCACCCGCCTGCTTCAGCGCCGCCACGTCGTCGCCCTTCGCCTCGAAGAGCAGCGCCGCGCGCGCGTAGAGGGCGTCCTCGTGCCGGGGCTCCACCTCCAGCACGGCCTCATAGGCCACCAGCGCCTTGCCGCTGTCGTTGGACAGGTAGAGCGCGTTGGCCTGCATCACCGCCACGTCCAGCACCGGCGCCAGCGCCGCGCGCGCGCAGGCCGCCGCGCCCGCGGTGTCACCCTTCTTGGCGCGCGCCTGCGCGGCCGCGCCCATGTCCTCCACCGGCATGTTCGGGGTGAAGCCGCAGCCCGCCGCCTCCGCGGTGGGCACCGCGGCCTTGCCCAGCTTCTTGCGCTGCGCCAGGAACAGCTCCCGCGTGGGCTGCGCGCGCGCCAGGGCCTGCTGGAGGTACGTGCTGGCCTCCGCGTTGCGGCCGTTCACGTAGTACAGGCGGCCCAGCGACGCGGCGATTTCGAAGGTCTTCTCCCGGTCCGCCAGCCCCTCCGTGGAGTCGAGCTGGCGCAGCAGCTCCTCCGCGGACGGCGGCGCCCGGCCCGTGCCCGACATGGGCGGGTGGCCCGGGGGCAGCTGCTCCGGGTTGATGCTGGGGGCCACGCCCTCCGTCGGCGGGTGGCCCTCCGGCATGCCGGAGGTGGCGGGCGAGGCCGTGGTCCCCGGGGGGATGGCCGGATGATTGGGAGGCAGCGTCGAAGGCTCGGCGGTCAACAGCGCCGCGGTGGCCAGGGCAAGGGACAGATTCATGTGTCGTTGCTCGAGTAGCTCGCTTCGGGCCACCAGGTGGCCTCGCTCCTGCGGACATCCTGCGGGGCGAGTTTCCCGAGGAGCTCCTTCACCGGCATCCCCAGTACCGGATGACGCAGGTGGGGCGCCAGTTCCACGAGCGGCTCCAGGGCGAAGCGGCGCTTGTGCAGCTCCAGGTGGGGCACCTGGAGCGTGGGGTCGGCCACCACCTGTCCCTCCCAGAAGAGGATGTCCAGGTCGATGGTGCGCGGGCCCCAGCGCACGTCCCGGCGGCGGCCCAGGTCCTTCTCAATCTGCTGAAGGATGCAGAGCAGCCGCTGCGGCGGCAGGCCACACTCCAGGGCCACCACCGCGTTGAGGAAGCGCGGCTGCGGCGGCCCCACGGGGGCGCTGTCGAAGAGCGAGGAGCAGTGGAGCACCGCCACCGCGTCGATGCGGGACAGCGCGGCCAGGGCGGCGACGAGGTGATTCTCGCGCTCTCCCTCATTGGAACCCAACCCGACGTAGACGGTGTCGCTCACGGCTCCAGCTCAACAGGGTTCACCAGGGTCCCGATTCCCTCCAGCTCCACCTCCACCGTGTCCCCGGCCGACAGCTTCCCCACGCCCGACGGCGTCCCGGTGCTGATGATGTCCCCGGGCAGCAGCGTCATGATGTGGGAGATGAACGACACCAGGCGCGCGGGGCTGAAAATCATGTCGGACGTGCGGCTGTCCTGGCGCACCTGCCCGTTCACCCGGCACACAATCTGGAGGTCGTCGGGGGACAGGCCCGTCACCGCCCACGGCCCCGCGCACGCGAAGGTGTCGTAGCCCTTGGCGCGGGTGTGCTGAACCTCGCGGCGCTGGACGTCACGCGCCGTCACGTCGTTGAAGCAGGTGAGGCCCCAGATGGCGCGCGCGGCGGTGGACGCGTCGGCGTTCTTCAGCTTCTCACCGATGACGAGCGCCAGCTCCGCCTCGTAGTGGACCTCCTGGCTCGCCTTGGGGATGCGGATGGGCGAGCCCGTGCCGTTGAGCGCCGTGGAGGGCTTGGTGAAGATGAGCGGCTCGGGTGGCACCGGCTTGCCCATCTCCTCCGCGTGCTTGCGGTAGTTCTGGCCGATGCAGACCACCTTGGACGCGTCCGAGGGCACCAGCAGCGTCAGCGAGGACAGCGAGCGGTGGATGCCCGTCTCCTTCGCGCCGGCCCAGGGCGCGGCGGTGAGGACCACCACCTCGGAGCCCTCCACCCGGCCGTGGTGCGCACGGCCTTCGTGCAGGAAGCGGCAGTAGCGCGCGGTCGTCATGAAGTCCTCTGGAAGCCGAGCACGTCGGCCATGTCATGGAGACCCGGCGCGCGCCCCGCCACCCAGCGCGCGGCCCTCAGCGCGCCCGCGGCGAACTGGTCTCGGTTGGTGGCACGGTGCGTGAGCTCGATGCGCTCACCCTCGCCAAGGAAGTACACGGTGTGCTCGCCCACCACGTCGCCGCCGCGGAGCGTCTGCACCCCAATCTCGCGCGCCGGCCGCGCGCCCAGCTGCCCATGCCGCGCGAAGGTGAGGTCCTCCTGGGTGCGCCCCAGGGCCTCCGCCAGCACGTCCGCCAGTCGCAGCGCGGTGCCGCTGGGCGCGTCCTTCTTCATGCGGTGGTGCGCCTCCAGCACCTCCACGTCGAAGCCCGGCCCCAGCACCCGCGCCAGCTCCGCGGCCATGCGGATGACCAGGTTGACGCCCACCGACATGTTCGGCGCGGCGACGATGGGCACCTTCTTCGCGCTCTGGGCCAGCGCCGCGGACGCCTCCGGCGTGAAGCCGGTGGAGCCCACCACCAGGGCCACGCCGCGCGCGGCGCACACCTGCGCGTGCGCCACGCTCAGCTCCGCGCTGGTGAAGTCAATGACGACGTCCGCCCGCGCGGCGTCCAGCGCCCGCTCCAGGCTGTCCACCACCGTCACGTCCACCGGGCCCAGCCGCGTGGCCACCCCGGCGTCCTGGCCCACCGACGCGCTGCCCGGCCGCGCCGTGCCTCCCACCACCCGCAGGTCTCCCGAGTCGCGCGCCAGGCGGAGCAACGTGCTGCCCATGCGGCCGGTGATGCCGGTGATGACGGTGCGAATCATGTCTGCCGCGCTCCAGGTAACGGCGGGGTGCGAGAAAGCTCAGCCCGTGAGCAGGCCCAGGTGGCGCAAGGTGTCGCGAAGCTTCGCGGCGTTGGGCTCGGTCATCTGCACCAGGGGCAACCGCACTTCGGGCCCGAACAATCCCATCACGTGCAATCCCCACTTCACGGGCGCGGGGCTGGACTCGATGAAGAGCAGGCGGTGCAGCTCATTCATCCGCACCTGGAGGTCGCGCGCCACCGCGATATTCCCCGCGCGCGCCGCCGCCACCAGGTCCGCCATCATCCGCGGCGCCACGTTGGAGGACACGGAGATGACGCCCTTGCCACCGCACGCGATGAAGGGCAGCACGGTGAAGTCGTCACCGGACAGCAGCGTCATCCGGTCGCCGCACTTCTCCAGGATGTCGATGGCCCGCGGCATGCTGCCGGTGGCTTCCTTGAGCGCCACCACCTCGGGGATGTCACACAGCCGCAGCACGGTGTCGGGCAGCAGGTCCACGCCCGTCCGGCCCGGCACGTTGTAGGCGATGATGGGGAAGCCCGGGTGCGCCTTGGCCACCGCGCGGTAGTGCTCCAGCAAGCCCGCCTGCGTGGGCTTGTTGTAGTAGGGCGTGACGATGAGCGTGCCGTCCGCGCCCGCGTCGCGCACGCGGCGCACACCTTCAATGGTCTCCGCGGTGCTGTTGGAGCCGGCGCCGCCCACCACCGTCACGCGGCCCTTCGCCTCCTCCACCACCACCTTCACCGCGCGAGCCCGCTCGTCGGCCGTCATCGTCACGGCCTCGCCCGTGGTGCCCATGGGGACCAGCACGCAGGTGCCCCCTTCAATCTGCTGGCGGACCAGCGCCCGGTAGGCGGGCTCATCGAGCGCTCCGTCGCGGAACGGAGTGGCCAGCGCCGTCATGGAGCCTTCGAAGGTCTTCATGCCGGCGCTTATACGTTCAGGCCCGCTCGCCGCGCCAGAGATCCTCGACGCGCTCGCGCTCCCGGACCACGCGCCACGCCTCACCGTCCACCAGCACCTCGGCCGGGCGGGGCCGGGAATTATAGGTGGACGACATACTCATGCCGTATGCGCCCGCGCTCATGAAGGCGAACAACTCGCCTGCCCGCGGGAGCACCAGGGGCCGCGCCTTCGCCAGCACGTCGGTGGATTCACACACCGGCCCCACCACGTCTACCTCCACCGCCTTGCCCCGCCGCTTCACCAGGGGCTGAACGCCGTGGTGCGCCTCGTAGAGCGCGGGGCGCAGCAAGTCGTTCATCCCCGCGTCCACCACCACGAAGTGCCGCGCTGGCGTCTTCTTCCGGTACAGCACGCGCGTGAGCAGCACGCCCGCGTTGCCCACCAGCGCCCGGCCCGGCTCCAGGATGAGCGTGGCCCCGGTGGCTCCCGCCGCGGCAATCACGGTGCGGGCGTACGCGTCCGGAGACGGCGGCGTCTCATCCGAATAGGTGATGCCCAGCCCGCCGCCCACGTCCAGGTACGCCAGCGGGTGGCCCTGCGCCTTGAGCGCGGAGTACAGGCCCGCCACCTTGGACAGGGCCGCGCGCATGGGCGCCGTCTGGGTGAGCTGCGAGCCGATGTGACAATCCAGCCCAGCGGCCAAGAGGCCCTTCAGCTTCTTCGCGCGCGCGTAGAGGGCCACCGCCTCCTCGAACGGCACGCCGAACTTCGACGTCTTCAACCCGGTGGAGATGTAACGGTGCGTGCGCGCATCCACGTCCGGATTCACGCGCAGGGCGAAGGGCGCGCGGCGGCCCAGGCGGCGGCCCACGGCGTCCAGCGCCTCCAGCTCCTCGGCGCTCTCCACGTTGAAGAGGAGGATGCCCGCGGCCAGCGCCGCCTCCATCTCCTCCTGCGTCTTGCCCACGCCAGCGAACACCGTCTTCGCGGCATCCCCGCCCGCGTGCCGCACCCGGGCCAGCTCGCCGCCAGAGACGATGTCGAACCCGCCGCCGCGCTCGGCGATGAGCCGGAGGATGGCCAAGTTCGAGTTGGCCTTCACCGAGTAGCAGATGAGGTGCGGCCGGTCTCCGAAGGCCTCCGTCACCACCCGGACGTGCCGGCTGAGCGTGGCGGTGGAGTACACGTAGGTGGGCGTGCCCACGGAGTCGGCGATGGCCGCCAGCGGCACCTCCTCCGCGTGGAGCACGCCCTTGCGATAGGTGAAGTGATTCACGGGGCTCCCGCGTCCTCGGACGCCGGCGGTGACAGCGGCGTCTCCACCCCGGTCTCCGGCGTGGGAGACAGGGTGGGCCCTGATGGCGCCAGGGGCCCTCGCTCCGACTCGGGGGGCGGCGGCCGCGTCTGCGTCGCGGGCGCTGGCGGCGGCCCGGGTGGCCGAGGCGGCCCCTTGATGCCACACGCCGCCAGCGTCAATGACACGCTGGCGGCCACGCACAGCGCCGCGAGGACCTGACGCATGGCTAGAACTGCATCCCCAGCCACGCGCGGATGGTCTGCGGCGTGTCCAGGTCGTTGCGCAGCGTCTCGTTGAACTCCTGCAGGCCGCTCATCGGGAACAGGATGCCGTAGGCGAGGCCAGCGATGAACCCGTCCTCCGTCTTGTAGTCCGCGCCCACGTTGACCTCCAGGCCCAGCGCCTTGCTCGTGGTGGACGGCGTGGACTGCGCGTACATGGCCTGCGAGTAGATGACGCGGCCGTAGAGGTCGAAGCCCTCGGTGATGGTGTACTTCGCCGACGGGCGGACATAGAACGCGTCCGTCACCCCGACCAGCAGCTCGCGCCACAGGATGAGGTCGATGCGGTAGTCGCGGTTGAAGCGGAAGTTGCGGATGGCGTTGTCCGTGCAGCCGCCCGTGCCGCAGGCGTACTGCGGGCCCTCGAAGTCCCCCTCCGCCGTCTGGCCGTTGGTGCCCGAGCCCGGGCGGCCCGGCTGGTTGCCGAAGCCATACGCCTTGTCGCCGGAGGCGAAGCCCAGCTCCATGTTCAACGACAGCTTCTGGTTCAAGAGCCGCAGCTCGCCCTGCGCCACGCCGCCGAACTGGGCCACGGTGAGGCTCTGGTTGAGCGTGGGGTCGTTGATGCCGCCCACGTCCAGCGCGCGGTTACCGATGCGGCCCAGCTGGGCGGCGGCCTCGAACTCCAGCCGCCAGTTCTTCTCCTCGTACTTCAGCCACAGGTCCGGCACGAACAGCGACGCGTCGCGCGGGATGAAGCCGGTGTTCTGGCCGTTCGTCGTGGAGCCGTCGTACTCCCACTTCTGGGTGCGGTAGGTGAAGTGCAGGCCGTACTGGAGCACGCCCTGGTTGTTGTCCAGCTTGGAGCGGATGACCTGGTCGGTGTCCCGGCGCGCGATGGCAATCACCCAGCTGTGCGCGTCATCGGACTGGGTCAGGTCGATGGGCTCACCCACGGTTCCGCGCGTGTCGGTGACGCCCTCCGAGTTGAAGTCCAGCATCGGCGTGACGTACCAGCCCTCGAAGGGGTTGGTGACGAACTGGACGCGGTCCACGGTGTCGCCGAAGTCGCAGTCGAAGCAGGTGCCGTCGTTGCGCAGCATGCCCAGGCCCCACTGGCTGCCCATGCGGCCGAAGCGCAGGATGCCCACCGGCGTCTTCACCTCGCCGTAGGCGCGGCGCAGCTTGATGGAGTCCTGGAGCGCGTCCGCCAACGGGTCCTGGCTCTCCGAGAAGATGCCGAAGAGGTTGCGCGTGTTGCCGGGCAGCAGCGTGTCCGGCATGGCGCCCATGATGAAGTTGTCCAGGCCGAGGACCTCCATCTTCAACGCCACCTGCTCGGAGATGTTGAAGGTGGGCTCCAGGCGCACGCGCATGGTGGCGAAGGACTGGGTGTTCTCCTGCGCGCTGCGAGGCGAGCGCGGGAAGAGCTCCCGGCCCGGCATCTTGCCCAGGTCGAACTTGTAGAAGAGCGTGGGGCGGACGCGGAAGTAGCCGTCGAGCGTGAAGACCTCGAGCTTGCGCTTCTCCTCCGGGAACTCCTCGGCCCACTCGTCCGTGGCGCCAATGGACTGCTTGGCGGCCTCGGCGCGAATCTCCTCGCGCAGCTCCTCCTTCAGCGCTTCCAGGTCGTCACGGCTGACGCCCTCGCGAGTGGAGGGCACAGGCGCGGGCTCCGCGAGAACAGGCTCCGCGGGTGCGGCGGGAGCAGCGGGTGCGGCTTCCGCGGGCGCGGGCGGGCTACCCTCGGGCACCGGCGTCTGAGCGGTGGCCGTGGACGAAGCGACGAGTAGCGCCGCCAGCAGGGCGTGAGACATGGGCAACGATCTCCAGGGCCACCTGGGGCGGCCGGGTCTGAAAGGCGGGCGATTCAAGCGACGGGACCAAGGGGTGTCAACGCTTACCAGGGCGGGCCTTCACGCCGTCAACGGCCGGCGCCCCCGCCTCACGACGGCGTCCATCCCCAGGCTGGCACCGGGGGCAGAAGTGGGTGGTACGGCCTCCCTGGGTGAAGGACTCGACCCGGGTGTCACACTGAGAGCATGGGCCCCCCGCGCGTCCGTATACCAGGAACGGATTCTCCGAACGCCCTTCCTCCAGGTACACCGGCTCCTCTCCCTCCTGCTCCTTGAGGCCGAAGTCGATGGAGGCGCGGATGGCCTGGACCAGGCGTTTCCACTCGTCCGGCGTCAGGGAGCCGGGCTGGCGCGCTGGGTGAAGTCCCGCGCGGAAGAGCGCCTCGGCGGCGTGGATGTTGCCCAGGCCAGCGATGCGCTCCTGGTCCATCAGCGCCACCTTCAGCTCCCTCCGGGAGGAGCCCACGGCCTGCTGGAGCTGCCCCGCGGTGAGGCCATCCGCCAGCGGATCCCTCCCCAGGATCCGCACCGCGTCCAGCTCCCGCAGGCGCGCGGCGGGCGCAGGCTCCAGGCGGCCGAACATCCGTGGATCGGAGAAGTGGATGACCTGGCCGTCGTCCAGGTGGAACCGGGCGCGGCTGTAGGGCTCCACTCGCGCCTCGGCGCGGCGGACGAACTTGCCCGTCATCCCCAGGTGCCCCATCAGCCCCCTGCCGCCTTCGAAGGCGAAGAGCAGGTACTTGCCCCGACGGACCAGCGACTCCAACCGGCCGGCCAGCGCGTCGAACTGCTGGCGCTCGGCGCCTCGGAAGATGCGGGTGTTCTCCGACTCGGCACGCACGAGGCGCCGGTCGCTGAACCAGCGCACCAGGTTGCGCCGCGCGATTTCGACTTCGGGGAGCTCAGGCATCCTGCCGGGGCACATACACCGGCGAGCGGCCTCACGCACCGCCTACCTGCCGGGCAGCGAACACTGGCGCGGTGGCGGCGCGAAGGCCGGATGCCCGCGGGCTTGCACCACGCGGCCCTTGAAGGCAGGTGCCGATGTGGGCCACCGTCCCGCCTCCCGCGGAGCGACGCGGCGTAGACCTCTGGAAAGAAAGGCAGCACTCGGCATGCAGCGCATCCTCGTGGCGGTACTGGGAGTCACCCTGGCATTGGGCCTGTCGACGGGCTGCGCCAAGCAGCGCATCACCGCCGAGAAGGCCGTGGCCCGCACCCTCATCTCCGACGAGCAGGAAGAGCAGCTCGGCAAGCAGGTCAAGGCGGAGCTGGAGACGAAGGAGAAGATCAAATACGTGGAGGACGCGGCCGTCGTCGACTACGTGCGCGGCATCTCCGCCAGCATCCTGAACCAGGCCTCCAAGGACCGGCCCGGGGTGAAGTGGAAGATCCACGTCATCGACGACCCGAAGATGGTCAACGCCTTCGCCACGCCCGGTGGCTATCTGTACGTCTACACGGGCCTCATCCTGGCGGCGGACACCGAGGCGGAGCTGGCCGGCGTCATGGCGCACGAGGCGGGCCACGTCGTGGGCCGTCACTCCGCGCGCGCCATGGTCAACCAGATGGGCCTGCAGGCCATCACCCAGGCGGCGCTGGGGCAGAACCCAGGCACCGTGGCGCAGATCGCCGCGCAGTTGGTGAGCGGCGGCACGATGCTGGCGCACGGCCGCAGCGAGGAGATTGAAGCCGACGAGTACGGCGCTCGCTACGCCTCCGGCGCGGGCTATGACCCGCGGGGACTCATCACCTTCTTCGAGAAGCTCCAGAAGGAGCAGGGTGACACGCCCGCGCTGATGAAGTGGCTGAGCACGCACCCCACCAACCGGGACCGCATCACGAACATCCAGAAGATCATCTCGCAGAAGAACCTGCGGGGCAGCAACAACGCTCCGGGGGGGCTCCCCGCCATCAAGCAGTCCCTGGGCGGCAAGTAGTCCGGACGGCTCAGTGCATCGTGGAGGAGCGGGCGTCCTGCTCCTCCACGGTGGGCTCGGGCTCCTGGCCCCGGGCCACGCGGCGCCGCCACCGGAAGCGCGCCAGCTTCGAGCGCATGGCGCTGCTGGCGCTCTTGGCCGCGCCGGGCGTCTTCAGGGGCGGCTCCAGCGGCGCGGGCTCCCCGAAGCCGCGGGCGCCCTTCGACTTCCCCTCCACCGAGGCGTGCTCGAGGATGGCGTTGATTTCGCCTCCGACGATGAAGATGAGCCCGGAGAGGTAGAGCCACAGCAGCAGCACCATCACCCCGCCGATGGAGCCGTAGGTGACGTTGTACTTGCCGAAGTGCTCCACGTACTGCGTGAAGCCCCAGGTGCTCGTCAGCCACAGGCCCGTGCCCAGAACGGAGCCGGGGGTGATGTACTTGAAGCGCTGCTTCACGTCGGGCAGCAGGTAGTAGCAGCTCGCCAGCACCAGCATCACCAGTGACGCGGTGAAGGGCCAGCGCAGCCAGGACCACACGAGGTGGAAGGCGTCCACGAGTTGCAGCTTCCCCGCCAGCCACAGCCCCAGCCGCCCGCCGAGCAGGAACACGGCGAAGGACAGCGGGATGAGCAGCGAGCCCATCAGCGTCACCAGCATCGCAAGGCCCTGCGTCTTCCAGAGGGGCCGGGTCTCGGAGACGTCGTAGGCCAGGTTGAGCGCGGTGCGCAGCGCGTTCACGCCGCGCGAGGCGGACCAAAGCGTGATGACCAGACCGGCCGTCAGCAGCTTGGGCTGAGGCTGGTTGACCAGGGACTGCAGGTGCCCGGTGATGAGCCCCAGCGCGTCCCCCGGCACCAAGGGGCGGATGCGGTCCATCATCGCGTCCACCGCTCCCGGGGCGATGGGCAGGTACGCCACCAGCGTGACGAGGAAGAAGAGGAAGGGGAACAGCGAGAACAGCAGGTAGTACGACAACTGCGCCGCGATGTCGGTGACGCTGTCCTCCTGGAACTCCTTCACGAAGCGGCGGCTGAACTCGCGCCAGGACAGGTGCTTGAGTCTGGGCCGCCGCATGCTCGCCTCCTCGCTCCGAGTCGTACCGGGGCCCAGAAGGTGAAAACGGAAGCGCGCTTTGGCAGCGGGCGGTCAGGCGAGCGCACGGCGTGTGGCTCGGCCGAATGCTGGGTGAAGTGTCGTCAGGCGACGTTGGGCGGGAGGTATCTGCCCAGCAGTGGACGGAGGCGTCCGCGCACCTCGTCGGGGATGCGGGTGCGCTCGGTGCCGATGGCCAGGGCCAGCGCGGTGTCGCAGCGGCAGGTGGCGCGGGCCTCGCCGATGCGAGGCAGCGCGCGGCGGATGAGCGCGGCGCCGCTGGCGGTGACGGCCTTCCGGTTGTGGGAGATCTGCGCCAGCAGGTCGTCATGCGCCTGCCCCGGCGCGCGCTGCTGCCACGAGTCGTAGTCCGTGGGCAGGGCCACCAGGGCGTAGTGGAGCTCCGCCTCGCGGGCGAGCCGGGCCTCGGGCATGCCCGTCATGCCCACCAGGTCCCCTCCCCACGTGCGGTAGAGCATGCTCTCCGCGCGGGTGCTGAGGGACGGCCCTTCGATGCAGACGTAGGTGGCCTCGGGGTGCACGGTGGGCCCCAGCGGGTCCCTGGCGTGCTCGAGCACCTGGCGCAGGGTGCCGCAGAAGGGGTTGCCCAGGTCCACGTGGACGGCGACGTCGTCGTAGAAGGTGCAGGGGCGGCGGTAGGTGCGGTCGATGACCTGGTCCGGCAGGGCGAGCTGGAGCGGCTGGATGTGCTCGCGCAGGCTGCCCACCGTGCCGGTGGCGAGGACGTGGGTGACGCCCAGGACCTTCAGCGCGTACATGTTGGCGCGGTAGGGCGCGCGGGTGGCGTTGTAGACGTGGCCGGCGCCGTGGCGGGCGACGAAGGCGACAAAGACGCCGTTGAGCTCGGTGGTGACGATGGGGCCCGCGTGAGGACCGAAGGGTGTCTCCAAGATGTGGGAGTCGCCCTTGCCGGGGATGCCCAGCGCCTGGGCCAGCCCGGGGCTCCCGATGATGCCCACCCTGACAGCCATGTGCCTCCTCGTGGCGCGACCATCGCGCCAGGGGACCATAACGCGCCCCCCTGGCGCCGGAACCCCAGAAGACTGGTAGTTTTCGTAATCGCCATGCGAGCCCTCCTGATTCTTGGCCTGACCCTCGCCGCCGGCCCCGCCGCGGCCGCCGTCCCTTCTGGCTGCCAGGAGGACTACGCGACCTGCAAGGAGGACTGCTCCATCGAGTACGGCGGCAGCGGGCGCACCATCAAGCAGCTCACCCACTGTCTGGCCGAATGTCAGGAGAACGTGGGCCTGTGTGCGGACCGGCACTCGTCGCTGAAGGGCATGCCCGCTGGAGTGGTGGCGGATCCGCCGAAGCGGCGGAGGGGGAAGAAGCTGACTCGCGAGGAGGACCCGTTTGGTGACGGGGATGCGCAGCCCACACGCAAGCGCAGGAGCCGCGAGGACGATCCGTTCGGGGATGAGCAGTCCTCGGGCCGGCGGGACGGTTACCGCGCGTCGGAGTCCTCCGTGGCGGCGGAGCCTTCGCGCCGCGCGCCGGAGCCTGTTCCTCCGCCGCCTCCGTCCTCCGGTGTCGCCGTGGAGGCCACGCGGACGGGCGTGTACCGGGCGACGGAGTCGGATCCACCTCCGTCCCCGACGCCCGCCTCGGCCCCCGCGGACCCGACGTCACTGGGCGACCTGGACTCGCCGGATGACGAGCCCACGGTGATGGCGCCGCCAGAGCCTGCGCCGGCCGCGCCCGAGCCGGTGAAACCCACCCCGCCCGCCGTCTCCGCGAGTCCGGCGAAGAAGGATCCACTGCTCGATGAAGACGTGTCCGACGCCCGACCTCCGGCCGTGAAGAAGCCCGCGCCTAGCAAGTCCAGCCGACCGGCGCTGCCCCCTGAGCCCGAGTACGACATCTCCGACTGGGACCCGAACGGGGATTGAGGCGCGCTACGACGCTCCGAGTCCACGCTCGACGTCGAGGATGGCCCGCCAGAGCGCGAACGGGGAGATCCCCGCGTAGCCGCTCTCCTGGCCGTCGTTGCACTCAATGACAATCCACCGGCCCGATATCTCCTGGGCCACGTCCACCACGAGGAAGGGCACGTCCAGCCGACGCGCCACCTCACGCCCGAGCCCGAGCGCCTCGTGCTGCTCTTCCGGCGTGAGGGTGTACGACGTGCCCTGCCACCAATAGGGCCCCCACCCCACCAGTTGGCCCTTCCACCAGAAGGTGCGGAACTCGAAGGAGCTGGGGATGCGGTCCGGCGCGCCCTCTTCGACTCGGCGCAAGGGCCTCAACTCCCGGCACACCACTCGCTGCCAGTGCAGGATGGGGTCCTCTGCGTAGGCCTGCATCGCCTGGCGGAACTGCTCGGGCCCTTCAATGATGGAGAGTGACTTGCGGTGCCGGCTGGTCTGCCGCTCACCCTTCACGAACACGGGCCATCCCAGCAGGTGCTCCACGGTCTCCGCGTCCGGCCGCTCATCGAACCAGACGCTGCGCGGCGTCAGGTCCGTGAGCTTCGGGTACCAATGAGGCAGCTCCGTGGCGAGCAGATGCTGCTCGGGCGTGTGCACCAGGTGGATGCCCGCGTCCGCCAGCTCGCGGAAGCGCTCGGCGTAGTCGCTCCAGACGCCGACCCGGGCCACCACGTCCATGGGCTCAGGCAGTACATACGGACGGCGGCACGCGAAGAAGCGGTCGAAGGCGAAGTCGTAGATGCCTTGCCCGGTCTGCGCGGTCAAAAGCCACAGCCGCTCTTCCACCTGGAGCAGGTCTTCACCCGGACGAAGCATGGGCACATTCTACTGCGCCTTGCGGAACGTCAGGTTGATGCGATGCCCACCCACCCGCGGATGGTGGCCCGGCTTGAGCGGCATGACGCCGTGGTAGCGCAGGCGGGCTGGCCCGCCCCATACGACCACGTCGCCGTGGCTCAGGCGCACCCGCGCCGACGAGTCCGCTCGCTCCGCTCCACCGAAGAGGAAGACCGCCGGGAGCCCCAGTGAGACGGAGACGATGGGCGCGGTGAAATCACGCTCGTCCTTGTCCTGGTGCAGCGACATCTTCGCGCCGGGCTCGTAACGATTCACCAGGCACGCATCGGGCGTGAACCCATCAAAACCGGCCTTCGCGGCGGCCATCCGCGCGAGTCGCAGGAAGACCGCCGGCATCTCCGGCCAGGGCCGCCCCTGCACCGGGTCCACGTCGGCATAGCGATACCCCGTCCGGTCCGTGACCCAGCCCCACGCACCACAGTTCGTCATCGCCACCGACATGCGGAACCCGCCCGGCGTCTCCATGTGGCGGAACGGCGAAGCGAGCGAGACGTCGTGGACCGCGCTCAGCAGCTCCGCGTCCTGGGTCAGCGCGAAGCCCCGAAGCACCCTGGCACCAGCGCCCAGCGATTCCTCGCGAGGACCGGTGCCACCCAGGCCGTCGAACAGGTCCATCGTCATGCTCGCACCTCAAGCCGCATCATGGAAGATGACGCCCACCGTATGACGCTGTCCCGAGCGGATGCGGCTGACGCCGTGCCGGAGGTTGACGCGGTACACACCTCGCGTGCCCTGCACCGGGCGGTGATGGACGGCGAACACCACGGCGTCTCCCTGGCGCAGCGGGACGACCTCCGCGCGTGACTGCATGCGCGGACGCTGCTCGGTGAGGACGAACTCGCCTCCCGTGAAGTCCCGTCCGGGCTCCGACAGCAGAATCGCCACCTGGAGCGGAAAGACGTGCTCCCCATAGAGGTCCTGGTGCAGGCAGTTGTAGTCGTCCGCCGCGTACCGCAACAGCAGCGGCGTGGGCCGCAACTGCCCCGCCGCGTGGCAGCGTTCAAGGTATGCCGCATGGGACTCCGGATATCGCACCTCGATGCCCATGGCCGTGTTCCAGCGGTTCGCAATCGGCGCGAGCCGGGGGTACAGCGCCTCGCGCAGCCCGGCGACCACGTTCGGCAGCGGGTACTGGAAGTACTTGTACTCCCCTCTTCCGAAGCCGTGCCGCGCCATCACCACGCGGCTGCGGAACACGGCGTCTTCCGGGTACAGCGCCGCCAGGGCGTCACACTCCGCCGGCGTGACGAGCCGCTCCAACGTCGCGCAGCCTCGCGCGTCCAGTTCCTCCGAAATCCGTGCCCAATCGACGTCGGCCACCCGCTCCGGGACATGCATGACTGGAAACTAAAGGGCGGAGACGGGCCTGGCACTCCGAGTCTTGCGGCTATCCGACGCTCGATGAGGCGGGAGGCTGCGCTGGCGCGGCCGGCGCCACAGCGGGCGGCCGGACATGCGCCGCCTGCGTAAGCCGCACCCCCAGGAGCACGAGCACACCGCCCACCGCGACCTCCCAGTGCAGCGCCTCATCCAGGATGGCCCACGCGGCCAGCGCGGTCGCCGCGGGCTGGAGGTTGGAGAACACGGCCACCTTCGACGCGGGCACCCTCGACAGCGCGAAGTACCAGAGCAGATACGCCACCACCGACGTCAGCAGGCCCAGGTAGACGATGGAGTACCGGGCCGCGGGGCTCGCCGCGAGCACCGCGTCCGGCTTCGCGAAGAACGGCGCCATCAGCAGCATCATCAACGTGGAGGCCACCATGCTCCACGCCGTCGCGCGAATCGGTCCGTGGATGGCGACGAACGGCTTGCCCTCCGTCGTGTACACCACCCACGACATCACCGCGCCCAGGATGAGCAGGTCGCCCGTCAACGAGCCACTCGCATCCGCCAGCCCGCGCCCCAGCAGCAACACCACCACGCCCGCGAACGCCGTGACGATGCCACCCATCGCCCGGAGCGAGGCCCGCTCATGCCCTCGTCCCAGGCTGAGCAGGTACACGCCCAGCGGCGTCAGCGCATAGAGCAGCGCCGCGTGCGCCGCCGTCGACTGGGCCAGGCCATGGAAGAAGAACACCTGGTTCACCGGCCCCGCCAGCAGGCCCAACAGCAGCACCCGCCCCCACTCGGCGCGCGGCGGCAGCCTGGGCCCGGGCAGGAACCACAAGAGCAGCACGAACACCGAGCCGCTCAACACGAAGCGCCACAGCACCACCGTGAGCGGCGCCAGCTCCGACATCGCGCGTTTGCCCGCCAGGTATGTCCCCGCGCTGATGAGGACCTGGAGGATGAGCCCGGCGTAGACCGGGCCCAGGGACTGCGGAGAGGTGGACGTCAGGGGTCGAGCTGAAGGAGCGCCCATTGCGCGGCGGTACGTACCAATTCGCTCGAATCGCCGCAGAGCTTTTCCAGCAACGGTTTCGCATCCGCCTGCTTCGCCACCCCCAACGCATACACGGCGTTGCGGCGCAGCCCGTCGTAGCGTGCGCGCGCCAGCGCGGTGCCAGGTATTAGGTGCTCATACTGTTCCAGTGTGAGTCCCGCGAGTTCGCGCACACCCAACTCCGCCACCGCGCGAGGCGCGAAGCGCGGGTGCTCGGCGAACACCGGTCGGCGGTTCAGCGGACACACCTGCTGGCAGATGTCGCAGCCGAAAATCAGGTTGTCGAACTTGAGCCGGAACGCCTCCGGCACCTGCTGCTCGCGGTTCTCGATGGTCTGGTAGGACAGGCACGCGCGCGCGTCCACGCGGCCATTGCCCACCAGCGCGCCCGTGGGGCAGGACATGAGGCAGCGGCGGCACGCGCCACACCGGTCCGCCGCCGGGCCGTTGCCATAGTCGTCGACCTCGGCATCCACCACGAGCGTGGCCAGCAGCACCCACGAGCCATAGGGCTCGGTGATGAAGCAGCCGTTCTTCCCCACGTAGCCGAGCCCCGCGCGCGCCGCCCACACCTTCTCCATCAACGGCCCACTGTCCACGCCGCCGTAGGTGCCCAGCCCCGGGTACATCACATTGAGCGCCTTGCGGAACGCCTTCATCCGGTCGCGCAGCGTGGAGTGGTAGTCACGTCCCCGGGCGTACCGCGCGATGGGCGAGCCCACCGTCTCCGCGTCGTCGCGCCAGTAGTTGTTCGCGAAGGAGATGACCGTCTTCGCGCCCGGCAGCAGGACCGAGACGTCCAGCCGCTCGGCGGCCCGCTCGCCCATCCAGTCCATGTCCGCCGCGTAGCCCGCCGCCACCCACGACAGCAGGAATTCAGGCGGAATGGGCTCGGCGCGCGCGAACCCCACCAGGTCGAAGCCCCCCGAACTGGCGAGGTCCCGCAGATGGGAGGTGGGCAGCATGCTCACAGGGGCGCGTCCGACGACTTGGAGGGCTTCGCCGGAATCCACTTCACGTCTTCCACGCTCGCGCGGTGGTTGACCACGCGCGCCAGGACGAAGAGCAGGTCGGAGAGCCTGTTGAGATAGACGACCACCGCCCGCGGAATCTTCCCTTCGCGCAGCAGCGGCACCGTGCGGCGCTCGGCGCGGCGGCAGACGGTGCGCGCCAGGTGCAGCGCGCTCGCGGCCTGCGTGCCTCCGGGCAGGATGAAGTGGGTCATCGGAGCCAGCTCCGCTTCGAAGCCGTCGATGGCGCGCTCCATGTCCTCGGCCCACTCGGCCCTCAGCTCGGGGATGTGCGCCGAGGCCTTCGTGCCCTCGGGCGTGGCCAGCACCGCGCCCACCGTGAAGAGCTGGTCCTGGAGCCGGTGGAGCAGCGCGTCCACGTCCGTGGGCCCCTCGAAGCTCCGCACCAGGCCGAGGGTCGCGTTCAGCTCGTCCACTTCCCCATACGCGTCCACACGCACGTCGTCCTTCGCGACGCGTCCGCCACCGAACAGACCGGTCTCTCCGGCATCACCGCTCTTCGTGTAGATTTTCATGTCCCGGCTTCTAACGGTGCGTCGCGACTGGCGTCCATGAGAAGCCGCAGGCTTGCGACACACGTGTGGGGGGCTCTACGCATTTCACTCCGAGCGGCGCGCCTGCTTAGGGCTTTGAGTCGGCCACCGGCTCAGTTACATGGGCCCCATGCAGCCCTATCTGTCCCTGCTCGACCACGTCCTGCACCACGGGGTGAAGAAGGGCGACCGTACCGGCACCGGGACGCTCAGCGTCTTCGGGCCCCAGCTCCGGTTCGACCTCACGCAAGGCTTCCCGCTCCTCACCACGAAGAAGCTGCACACGAAGTCCATCCTCCACGAGCTGCTGTGGATGCTCGCGGGGGACACCAACGTGCGCACGCTCCAGGCCCAGGGCGTCACCATCTGGGACGAGTGGGCCAACGCCGACGGCAGCCTGGGCCCCGTGTACGGGCACCAGTGGCGCTCGTGGACGGCGCCCGGCGGCGGGCACATCGACCAGATGAAGGCGCTGGTGGAGGGGCTGAAGAAGAACCCCGACTCGCGCCGCCACATCATCAGCGCGTGGAACGTGGCGGACCTGCCGTCCATGAAGCTGCCGCCCTGCCACGTCCTCTTCCAGTTCTACGTGGCCAACGGACGGCTGTCCTGCCAGCTCTACCAGCGCAGCGCGGACCTCTTCCTGGGGCTGCCCTTCAACATCGCCTCGTACTCGCTGCTGACGATGATGGTGGCGCAGGTGACGGGCCTGCAGGCGCACGAGTTCATCCACACCGTGGGCGACGCGCACCTCTACCTGAACCACGTCGAGCAGGCGAAGGCGCAGTTGGCGCGCGAGCCGCGTCCCCTGCCTCGCATGCGCCTCAACCCCGAGGTGACGGACCTCTTCGCCTTCAAGTACGAGGACTTCACGCTCGAAGGCTACGAGCCGCACCCCGCCATCAAGGCGCCCGTGGCCGTATGAAGCTGTCCGCCATCGTCGCCATGGCGGCGAACCGCGTCATCGGCGCGGGCAACCAGCTCCCGTGGCGGCTGCCCGCGGACCTCGCGCGCTTCAAGCGCATCACCATGGGCCACACCCTGGTGATGGGGCGCAAGACATACGAGTCCATTGGCCGCCCGCTGCCGGGCCGCACCTTCATCGTCGTCACCCGTCAGCGCGACTTCGCGCCCCCAGGCGTCCAGGTGGCGCACTCCGTGGACGAAGCGCTCTCCCGGGCGGAAGCCAGCGGCGACCCGGAGGTCTTCATCGCCGGAGGCGCGGACCTCTACGCCCAGACGATGGACCGCGTGCGGCGCCTCTATCTCACGCGCATCGCCCAGGACTTCCCCGGTGACACCCGGTTCCCTGACGTGGACCTGTCGGGTTGGACCTGCGTCGAAGAGGAAGCACACCCCGACGCCGAGCCGCCCCACACCTTCCTCACCTACGAGCGCTGACGCGCGCCTACATTCCTTCCCTCAAACGTTAAGCGCACAATCCGGACTTCACCCGTCAGTCCCAAGGAGCTCCGGATGCGCAAGACGTGGATGCAAGGACTTGGATTGGTTGCGGCGGTGGTGATGATGGCCTGTGGCGGCCCCGTGGAAGAGGCCCCCGTGGAGGAAATGGGCAGCGCCGAGCAGGAGCTGCGCATGTGTGACCTGCAGGGCCGGTGTGCCGCCAACGAGGTCTGCGTGGGCGGCCCCGGCGGCACCTGTTACCCGTGCAACCGCTTCCCGCAGTACTGCGACATCGTCATCGAATAGCGCGCAGGTGCAGCACTTTGAGGCGCCCGGCCATCCATCCGGCCGGGGGCCTCCCGTCCCGTCGCGTGGCACCTCCCGACGCCATGCACACCTCCACGGGATGCAGACCACCCTTTTGTCTCGTCCCATCGAAGTGCCCTGGCGGACCGCGGCCCTCTCCAGCGCCGCCGTGCTCACGGCTTCCAACGTGGCCGCGCTCGTGGCCAGCCTCCGGCTCGCTCCCTTGCTGCGCCACCGGCTGAGGCCGCGGCCTCGTGCCCTCCCCGCCCTGGCCGTCGGGGCCACCGCGCTGGGTGCGCTCGCCATCGGCGCGCTCAGCATCGGCACCCTGGCCATCCGCGCCCTGACCATTGGCAAGCTGCGGGGTGACGACTGGCAGGTGGACTCACTCCGCGTGGGCTCGCTCCAGGTCGTGGAGACGATTGGACCCTCGGGCTACTCCGACGTGAGCGCGACCTGACTCCGGCTGATTTTGAAGTTGCTTCGCAAGATTGAAAGGCCACCACCCCACTGGTAGAGGGGGTGGCATGACTCGCGCCGCCTCGCTGCTGGTGTTCCTCCTGCTTGCCCTGCCTGTGGCGTCCCGCGCGGACAACGGCGCCTCCGAGGAACGTACGTGGCACCGGCTCATCGGCATCCTCCAGTACCTGGAAGCGGACTATCCGCTCGCCATCGAGTCGCAGTCCGCGTTCGAGATGGAGGAGCAGAAGAGCTTCGCGGCGGAGGCGGTGGACGCGGCGCGCGGCCTGGGCCCCGCCGCGGCGGCCTTCCTGCCGCGCGTGGAGGCCATCCAGGCCCGCGTGGACAAGGGCGAGGACCCCCAGGGCGTCAGCCGCGACTGCGGTGAGCTGGTGGAGAACCTCGTCACGGCTGGAGGGCTGGCCCGCAGTCCGCGCCGCCCGCCGGACCTGGCGCTGGGCCAGTCGCTCTTCGCCACCAACTGCGCCGCGTGCCACGGCGCCGACGGCAGCGCGAACGTGGCCATCGCCGCCAACATGGAGCCGGCGCCCGCCAACTTCCAGGACGCGGAGCTGATGGAAGGCCTCACGCCGTACAAGGCCTTCAACACCACCAGCTTCGGCGTGCCGGGCACCGCGATGCCGGCCTACCCCACCCTGTCCGAGGAGGAGCGCTGGTCGCTGGCCTTCTACGTCTTCACCATGCGCCTGCCCGAGTGCGAGGGCACGCCGCCGCGCATCTCCCTGGAGCGGCTGGCCAACGCCACCGACGCGGACCTGGTGAAGGAGTTCGGCCAGGAAAACCTGGCCTGTCTGCGCCGGAAGATGCTGGACGCGGACGAGGAGCGCTCGCTGCTCGCCGCCCGGGAGAACGTGCAGCAGGCCATGCGCCTGGGCGCCGCGGGAGACTTCGCGGGCGCGAAGGGGGCGCTGCTGGACGGCTACCTCAACGGCGTGGAGCCGGTGGAGCCCAAGCTCAGCGCGCGCGACTCAGCGCTGACGCTGAAAATCGAGCAGGGCTTCCTCAAGGCCCGCATGGCGGCGGAGCGCGGCAGCCCGCACCTCCAGGACGAGGGCCGGGAGCTGCTGGCGCTGCTGGACCAGGCGCGGCGTGACTCAGGCACCACCGCGAGCCTGCTGTCCACGATGTGGCTGACGCTGCTCATCCTGCTGCGCGAGGGCTTCGAAGCGACCATCATCGTCGCGGCGCTGCTGGCCGCGCTGCGGAAGATGAAGGCCACCGAGCACGCCCGCGTGGTGCACTTCGGCTGGATTTCCGCGCTCATCGTCGGCGCGCTGTCCTACGTGCTCGGCCGCCACCTGCTGGCCGGTGCCCAGCGCGAGTGGCTGGAAGGCATCGCCGCGCTCGTGGCGGTGGCCATGCTGCTGTACGCGGCGCTGTGGCTCAACGCCCGCTCCAACATCAGCCAGTTCATGGGCGAGCTGCGCGAGAAGCTGCAGGGCGCGCTGGGCCGCGGCAGCATGCCAGGCCTGTTCCTCATCGCCTTCACCGCCGTGCTGCGCGAGAGCTTCGAGACGGCCATCTTCCTCCAGGGGCTCGCGCTGGACTCGCCGGAGGGCGTGGCCTGGGGCGCGCTCGCCGGCGCGGTGGCCCTGGTGGCCCTGGTCCTCTTCATCAACCGGCTGGGGTACCGCCTGCCGATGAAGACGCTCTTCAACGCGTCCACCGTCATCCTGGTCCTCACCTCGGTGATGCTGCTGGGCAAGGGCCTGCACTCGCTGCAGGAAGTCGGCGCGCTGCCGCTGGCGCCCGTGCCCTTCGTCACCGTGGACCTCCTGGGCATCTATCCGGACGCGCTCTCGCTCGTTCCCCAGCTCCTGCTGGGCGGCGTCCCGCTGGTGCTCGTCCTGCTGCGCCGCAAGGGCCGTGCCCAGCCTGTCTCCGAGGCCTCCGCGGGCTAGGCGACGCGCGCCCGTCGTTGCGGTAGCGTGCCCCAGGTGAAGGTTTCGCGAGCGCACTCCATCGGGTTGGCCATGCTGGTCCTCTCCTCGGGGCAGAGCGCCGCCTGGGCGCAGGAGCCCCCCGCGAGTGAGCCCGCCCGGGCGCCCGCCTCCGAGCTGACGCCGCCGCCCCTGGTTCCAGCCCCGGGCGACTGGGACGTGCCCACACGCAGCGACGTCGACGCGGAGGGAGCCTCTCGTTCAGGACAGGAGCCGGAGGGCACGACCTCCGTCAACGAACAGGCCCTTCCTGGCAAGGCCCGCGCCCGCCCCGAGGACCCCGTGCCACGGGTGGCGGTGGAGTTCGTGGCCGGCGCCGGTGGCGGCCTCATCGCGGGCACCGTGGGCATGCTCACCGGCTTCATCGTGGGTGCGTCCACGGTGGGCTGCGACGAGTGCGGCATCGTCGCGGGTGTCGGTGGCTTCACCGGCGTGGTGGTGGGAATCCCCGCCGGGACGTGGCTGGGCGGCAGGCTCATGGGCGGCCGGGGCACCCTCCTCGCCACCGCGGGTGGCAGCCTCGTGGGCTGGGGGGGGGCGCTGATTGGCTCCGCGCTGCTGGGCATCGGAGACAACGAACCCGGCGGCGCGGTGTTCCTGCTGCTGCTCCCCGTGGTGGGCGCCGTCGCGGGGTATGAGCTCTCATCGCCGGAAGAGGAGCGCCCCGCGCTCACCCGCAAGGCCCCGAGCACGTTCCAGGTGGTCCCCGTCGCGGGGATGGGTGAACGCGGGCCGCGCCTGGGCCTCGCCGGCAGCTTCTGAGGCAACGCCCCCGGGGCAGCCGCGCGCCGTCCGTTCAGCGCGAAACCCGCCACGGAGGCGATGGCATCCGTGCCCGAGCCGTGCTCTCACTCCGGGCATCAGCGCCATGCCCTCCCATCCGC
>NZ_JABXEO010000073.1:0-46323 GCF_013372585.1 Myxococcus sp. AM010 | reverse complement strand
CCTCTTCCCCCACGCGCACCCTCACCCCCGCGCCCCGCGGAGAGAACTTCACCGCGTTGGACACCAGGTTGGTGAGCACCTGCACCAGCCGGTCCCGGTCCACCTTCACCCGCGGCGCGCCCGTCACCTCGGCGTGGAGCGAGACACCCGCGCCGTCCGCCATGCCCCGGACGCTCGCGAAGGTGGACTCCACCAGGTCCGCGCATTCCGGCGTGGAGCGCTTCAGCTCCAGCTTGCCCGCCTCCATCTTCTCCAGGTCGAGGATGTCGTTGATGAGGCGGATGAGGCGCTCGGTGTTGGTGCGGGCGATGCGCACCATGTCCAGCGCCTGGGGCGGAATATCACCCACGATGCCGCCCTCCAGCAGGCCCAGGGAGCCACGGATGGAGGTGAGCGGCGTGCGCAGCTCATGGCTCACGGTGGAGATGAACTCGTTCTTCATCCGCTCCACCGCCTTGCGCTCGGCGATGTCGCGCACGAAGACGGTGTAGCGGGGCGGGCCTTCTCCGGGCACGCGGACGATGGTCAGCTCCGCGGGGAAGGTGCTGCCATCCCCTCTCAGACACGGAGACTCCAGCCGCGTGGCCTGCCCCGACGCGGTGCTCCGCCCCGCGGCCAGCACCTTCTGGCGGGCACCGTCCGGCAGCTCCGCCGGGAGCGCCACGGAGAGGAAGTCGCGGCCCACCACGTCCGCGGCGGCCACCTGGAAGGTCTTCTGTGCCGCGGGGTTCAGCTCCAGCAAGGCCCCGCCGCCGTCCAGCAGGAGGATGCCGTCCGGAGAGGCCTCCAGGATCGCCGCCTTGCGCGCCTCGCTGGCGCGCAGCCCGTCGTTCGCCTCGGACAGGGCCTTGGTGCGCTCCTCCACCCGCCGCTCCAAGTCCGTGTTGAGCGCGGCCAGGTCGGCGGAGGCGCGCGACAGCCGCACCATCACCACCAGCACGTAGGCCACCAGCGCCAACGAGACGAGGAAGAAGATGATGCGCGAGCGCTCGTTGCGCTCCTGCGTGCGCTCGTAGAGCTCCAGGTAGGTGTTGATGAGGCGGTCCGCCCGCGCGCTGACAGTGCCCTCCAGCAGGGCCTGGACGGCCGCGTCCGCCTCCTCCTTCGCGCCCCGCGCGTCCGCGGCGCGGGTCCGCTCCAGCAGCGCGGCGCTCTCCTCCAGCGCGCCGACGAACAGGTCCAGCGCCGCGTTCATCGTGCGCTGGTCCATGGCGGACAGGAAGGAGGGGAACCGCCGCAGCGCGTCCGCGCGGGCTCGCAGCGCGGCGAAGTCCTCCGGGCCCGCGCCGTGAAGCGTGCGCAGGCCCATGCGTTCGCGCAGCACGTCCATCTCCAGATCGCCGCTGGCCACGCGCAGGTGCCGCAGCGCGCCGCGGTAGCGGTCATTGTCGGAGGTGGCCCAGGGGCGCCCCATGGCGAACAGGCCACACAGGAGCAGCAGCGCGCCCGCCGCCAACACGCCCGAGCGACGCGGCAGGCGAAGCCCCTGCCTCATCCTGGCACCAGCTTGCGAATCTCCTGAGGCAGCGTCATCGGGTCGAAGGGCTTCCCGATGACGCCCAGCGCGCCCAGCTCCAGGTAGCGGGCGACCTCCTGCTTCTGGATTTTCGCCGTCATGAAGATGATGGGCGTGTGCGCCGTGGCCTCCTCGGCGCGCAGCCGGCCGAAGGTGGTGGGCCCGTCCATGCCCGGCATCATCACGTCCAGCAGGATGAGGTCTGGCTGCTCCGCGCGGGCCTTCTCCAGGGCCTCCGCGCCCGACGCGGCGAGCACCGTCGTCCATCCCCCCACGCGGCCGAGGCTGAGATTGCCGATGGTGCGGATGTCCTCTTCATCGTCAACGAGCATCACCTTGCGAAGGGTCGTCATGGATGAGGCGGGACTCTACCAGGGCGGCCGTGCCCTGAAGCGGCCGAGGCAACGCCAGGGGTTGGACCGATGTGGAGTGGGAGCCGAGCGTCGGCAGCGCTGACGGCGGGCCGAGGGGACGGGTGCTCGCCCGTCGGCGGAGTGGGACGCGTGTTGGACGTTTGAGCCCTGGGAGGCTCAAAGTCGACGGACGCCCCTTTGCCCATGCCGGACGCTCTCCTGCGAGGCAGCGGACACAAGCGGGGCCGGTCGAAGCAGCGCGCAGCGGAACCTGTCAGTCACCTCGCGTGAGACATGCCGCGAACGACAGGCGGCGCCCAGTCCACCTCAGCCGCGGTCACCGGCCCAGAAGTCGAACGCTTCGCGGGCGACATCCGCGATGACCCGTTCGCGGGTGGCGTCGTCGGCCGGCGACTCGGAGACGAACACCGCGACCACCAGCCGTCGCCCGTCCGGCAGCGTCACCAGCCCGATGTCGTTCGTGGCCGCGGTGATGCCGTCAACGGTCCTCGATGTCCCCGTCTTGTGCGCGACCGGTGTCCCCGCGGGCAGACGTCCGCGGATCCGGTTCGGGCCCGTGGGTGTTTCGGTGAGGAGGCGCAGCAGGTGCCGCCGCCCGTCCGCCGACATGCCCCGTCCCGCCTCCACCGCGAGCAACAGGGCCGCCGCGCCTTCAGGCGTCGCCCAGTTGCGGTACTGGGCCTTGGGGTCGCGCCCCATCTCCTTTTCGGTGACCGCGACCTCGACGCCGTCGACCTTCACGCTGCGCAGGTATCGCGTCACCGCGGCCGGGCCACCGACCAGGCCGAGGAGGACATCCGCGGCCGTGCCGTCGCTGCCCGACGCGGCACCGCGCAGCAGCTCGCCCAGCGTCAGCTCGACGCCGTCGGGGTGAGCATCGCGGATCGGGCTGTGCTGCCGGTCGGACACGAAGTCCGCGGGCTCGACGCGCACGCGCTGGTCCAGTCGCAGTTCGCCCCGGTCGACGGCGTCCAGGACCGCCATCGCGAGCGGCAGCTTGAACACGCTCTGCATCGGGAAGCGGCGTCCGCCGCCGAGCACGACCGCATCACCGTCCGCGTCATCGTTGGCCAGGACCACCGCGACGCCGACCGGGCCCTCGGCCGGCGCGACCGCACGCTCCAATCGTTCACCGAGCTCGTCGTGCGCCGCCATTGATGCTGCGCGCGCGTCCACCGGGGCTGGGCCCGCGGCGCACCCCCACGTGCCGAGCACCGCCAGCAGGACGAGGGCGGCGACGAACAGGCTCGAACGATGATGCGCGCGAGTCTTTGATGACATCTCGCCATCATTCTTCGCGGCGCGATGCGTGGCAAGGCGCCGACGCCCCCGCGCGACGGCGAATGACGGCCCTGATTCCAACTGCGTCGCCGGCCTCGCCCGCGCGGTCCGAGGCCCGCGCCACCCGTGCCCAGGACGGAGGCGAACACGAACATCATGCGCATCGGGAGGGTCCTCGTCGCCGTCACCCGGCGCGAAGCCGCCGGTCGATGAGGGCGCCGACGACCGCGCCGACCAGAATCGGCACCAGCGCGTAGAGCGGAATGAACACGAGCGCGATGGCGGACTGCGCGTCCCCCGCCAGGTTCAGCGACCCGTGCGCCCAGGCGAGGAAGCCGAAGCCCGCCAGCGCGGGCGCCAGCAGCGACACCGGCCGTCGGTAGAAGAAGCTGACGGCGAGGAGCGCGCCCCACGCGAGCGCGTTGAACACGCCGAGCAACAGCGTCGCGCCGAGGCCGTCGCCCGCGTACTGCTGCGCCCAGTCGAGGCCATGCGGCAGGCGTGCTGCGTACGGGAGCAACAGCCCGATGACGACGATGAGGATACGGGCGGTGCGCATGGTCATGCCGGACTCCATCGCTTTGCAGGCCGCTCAACCCGACGAACGGCGGCGCTGAAGAATATCCCGTCTGGCTCCAGTCCCGGCTCCGCGGGTCTCCCTCCAACCCCAGCGTGGCACCGCGCAGTGAGGGCGCTACGGCTCGCCCGTGAGCACGCGCCCGTCGTACACCCGGATGTAGCCCTCGCCCTGGTCCGTGACGGCGCCGAAGCCGCCGGTCACCACGACGTGGCCCGCCGGGGTGAGCGAGAGGTCGCTGATACGGACCGGACCTCCCGTCCCCGTGCTCCCCTCGACGTAGGTCACCGGGCCGAGCGCACGGGTCGTGAGGTTCATTGCCGCGAACCAGCCCCGGCCAAACTCCGTTCCAACCGCGAGGGGTTCGTGCCCGCCGACGAGCAGCGTCCCGGAGGACGCGAAGGTCTGCAGGGTGACCACGCCCGGCCCGTTCGGGATGGTCGCGGTCCACTGCGTCACCCCATTCGCTCCAATCCACCGCTGGGTGAAGCCCCCGGCAGACTGGGAGGTGTTGGGCAAGAGGGTGCTCGTCGCGCCCTCGGCGTTGACGGCGAAGAGGTCCCAGCCGTCCTGCGTCTCCCACAGGGTGGCACCCTCCGCGCTGTACTTCCGGAGGTAGGACTTCACGAACACCGACTCCCCGGACGTCTCGTTCCGGTTGAACACGCTGCCGGACAGATAGACCTCCCCCTGGTCATTCACCGCCAGGCCAGAGGCGTAGTTGAACTGGCCCTCATTGAAGCGCAGGCTCCAACGCTTGGCAGCCTGCGGCGAGATGGCGATGAGTTCGAGCTGACGCGCGAGCTCATGATTGCCCAGGCTCAACAGCACGTAGACGTTCCCGCTTGCGCTCACCGCGAGCTCGGGCCAGTTGGGATTCTCGACGGATTCTGAAGAGGTCCACAGCACCTGCCCGTGCGTGTCGTACCGGGTCACCCGTCCGAAGTAGTCCACCACGTAGGCATTGCTCGCGCCATCCAGGGCCATCTCCACCCCGCCGCTCAGGGGGACCGACCAGCGCAGCTGCCCGGTGCTGCTGAGCCGCTGCAGCTGCCCGACCTCCAGGACGACGATGTCACCACCGGCCGAAACCGCCACGCTCCGCGGATGAGAGCCCCGCCGCGCCTCCCACCGCAGGAGGGACTCGAGCGCCTCCAGGGAGACAACCTTCGTCCCGTCCATGACGAGCGAGCAGCCGCCACCCGCCACCACGGCGCAGGCCCCGCCCCAGGTCGGAATCCCCGCTGGCGCGGCCCGGAGCGTCACCTGCGCCTTGCGGACCGGCATCCTGCACGGCTCGTCGCAGGACCAGCCTTCCCCGTCGGCCCCCACGCGCGCTCCGCCACCCGGCAGGCTCCTCACCTCCACATAGCCGACCCCCATGCCCTTGAGGACCGCGCTGTCCACGTCGGGCGCGCCCTCCACCTCGAGGCGGGCCTCGCTCGGCCCCGCAAGCCGGGGCGAGAACCGCACCCGCACCTCGCACTCCCTGCCCGCGTCGAGGAAGCGCTCGCAGGTGTTGGCGGTGATGGTGAACCCGCTGCCCTCCACCTTGACGGACACGGACTCCACCGCCGACGGAGACGCGTTGCGCACGGTGAAGAGCTGCTCAGGGGAGGACCGGCCCACCTCCAGCTCACCGAAGTCGGCCTCCTCCCGGTCGATGATGAGCACGGCCGGCTTCTGTTCTTCGCGAGAGCACGCGGCGGAAAGGACAGACGCGCTGAGCAGCAGGGAGAGCAATGGCTTGCGAAGCATGCGCGGCCTTGTATGCGAGCCCATGTCCGCGTGACAAGCTGGCACAGGCATCATCAAGCCGAGGACAAGCGCCTCGGGCTCGTCACGGCGGTAGATGACTGAGGGCTGAGCCGCCGATGCGCATCCGAATTCGTGGCCCCCACGGCGAGGGGCGGCACGTCATCAGCGGCATCCTGCCGTGCGGCAGTAGCTCGCGAACATCCAAGGCGACTGGCAAGGGCGCTTCCAGCGGCGGCAGGTGGGCGGGTGGGTCGTGCAGCTCACGGACGCGCCGCTCGACCTGGACAACCCCACCCACCTGGACGCGCTCAAGCGGGCCTATGAGCGCTTCCCGGAGATTGGCGGTCGCTCGGCGCCTTGCCCCCCTCAGCTCGGGGGCCCCAAGTGAGAGCGGCCTGGCGCTGTTCGGTGGACGCCTCACAGTCACCCACTGCTGCTGCGACTCCCCCCAAGGTATCGGACCTCAAGCATCGTGGCGAAACATGGGGTCTGACCGGCCTCACTTGAACTGAGGTACGGCCATGCCCATCGACGCCCTGCTCGCAGCGCTCTCGCAGCACCACTTTCCCAATCCTCCAGCGACGCCTGCCCAAATCGCGGCCTTCGAGTCTCGCGTGGGATGGAAGCTCGATGCTGACCTACGAGCCTTCTACCTCCACTGTGACGGAGCGGCGTTGTTCGAGTCCCCTCCTGACGCGAACTATCGGATTCTCCCGCTGGCGGAGATTCGACGTGCGCGCCTCGCGGTCTTCGGCCGTGACGACGACGCCTACGGCTCACCGTCGTTGTATGCCCTGGTCGACATGCAGGACACCAACTACGTCGTCGTAGACGTGGAGCCGAAGTTCACCAGGTACCCGCTGTTCGATGCCTTCCATGAGACGTTCCCGGCGGTGGAGCAGATTGCACCGTCCTTCGGGGACTTTCTCATGCGGGCGCTGGACAGCGGCGGGCGCTCATTCTGGCTGGAGGAGTAGCCGCGCGACGGTGCTCGCCGCTGCCTGCGCCGCTCACCCTGGCGCCCCGCGACACCTCAGGGGAACGTCACGTTGCCAATCGTCACCGTGCGAGGACCCTCTGCCTCCCACAGCTTGAGCGAGAAGGAGCCGCGTGCGGATTCAGCGGACGCTTCTGCCTCAATCACCACGCGCCCAGGACCACCTGATGCAATGGGTGACGCTTGCCACACGCGGAGCACCTTCAATTCAGTTCCAGGGGGACCGCGGAGTGCGGCGCCACTCGCAGTCCACGGCAGTCCTCCCCGCAGGCCACTCAGGAAGACTTCCAGGGCGACACGCGTCTTCGAGCGGAAGCTTTGAACCATGAAGGGCTGGAGGGCGCTCCTCCGGTCCGAGGAAACCGTCTCAGTCACGACCCGGCCGGCCACACCGTTCGCATCGATGCCGCCGGTCGCGAGCAATCCCGCGAGCCCCACCGGAGCGCCATGCTCCGACACCAGATGCGCGCGCTCTTCCTGACACCGTAGCATCTCGGCTCGCGCCTCCCTCGCTTCCTGCTGGTACGACTCAACGGTCCTCGCGCTCCGATACACTTCGACAAGCCTGTCCGAACGCGCGGGATGAATCGTCAACAGGAACGAAGCACCAGGAGGCGCTGCGCCGTCGCGGAAGCGCACAGACAGCCGGAACTTCTCCCCAGGAGTTCCCCGCTCCGAAGGAACCAGCCGCATCGTCGTGCGGCCCACGTCGACATTCGAGAAGACGTGCCTCCCCTCCAGGGCGATGCCCTCTTGAACCAACTCCGAGTCAAAGAGAATCACGGTGGACAAACCGGGGCTGACTGCAATCTCGGTCAGCGCGCCTGAGTCATCCGGCCCCAACTCGATTCGCCGAGCGCCGTTTCCCGGCACCATGTTCCCTTGAGCCGCCGCGCTCCCCGCCAGGAGCGCGAGCCAGAGGAGAACGACCAATGATGTTGCATGCATCCGTCCGCGACTCCCTCACGCGGCGCCCCGCGCCGCATCACTCAAACTCGCGCACCGCCCTCACATCGCCGGTCGTGAAGACACGGGCCGAGGTGGGACTGTCGTCCCCCGGCTTTCGCTCCAAGCCCTTCACCAAGGACTCGGACTGCAACTCCAGGCACACGGGAAAGCTCTTTCCATCGCGCGTACGCGCATGGGTGAACCGACCATAGACGCGGTCACTCACGATGAGGCGCCCAGAGAAGATGGTGGCAGTCGGCACGCGATTCCACCTGCCGAGCAGCAGCACTTCAGCCGGCCCATCCTTCACCGTCATGACTTGCGGCTCGTCGACCAGAAAAGTCACGCCATAGTGGTCTTCTACTTTGACGCCCCACCGCGCCATCTCCTCAACGGCCCCGTCTGGACACGGCTCATAGGGAGGAGGCGGGCGCACCTGCGCTCCAGGACACGCCAACCCCGTGCAGGCCGCCACCGCGACAAGCGCCTTGCTCATGATACCCGCGCCCTTCCTTCCAGGCTTTGGTGGCGGCGGGGTCTGGGTCTTCTCCATCTTCACGGTTGTGGCCTCGGGGAGCATCGCAGGGGCAGCGAAGGCCGCAGGGGTGGACTCCTTGCCGGAGAGGGGCGCTGCGGCGTGGACAGCTTGGGATGAACTCTCCGGGCGCGCTACTTCCTGACGGAGCGGCACGGCCCCCGCATCGCGCAACGTCCGCGAGCTCCACGCCCACCCCACCGCGACCAGCACCGCGACCAGCGCCAGGGCCGCCGTGCCCCAACGCAGCGAGGTCAGCACGGGCCGCGAAGCTTGTTCCGACGCGGCGCTCCGCTCCTCCAACGATGGCGCCTGCGCCTCCAATGGAGGAGGCCTCGCCTGCTCTCGCCGCTTGCCGCGCCGGGGGCGGCGCAGCGGTTCGTTCAGCCACTTGTCGAAGGTGTCCCTGTCCCCCTCCGTCGTCGCGGTGTCCTCGCCGTGGGCGTCACACAGCGGCACATCCCATGTCGCGTCCGCGCCTCGCAGCACCTCCTCCAGCGTCGCACACAGCGCCCCCGCGCTCGGCACCCGCGCGACCGGCGCCTTCTCCAATAGCCGCAGGCACACGTCACTGAGCGCCGCGGGCACACGCGCGTTCACCAGACATGGCGCAAGCGCTTCATTCGTGATGACGACATCCGCCAGCGTGAAGTGGTCCCCCACGAAGGGAGGCCGCGCGGTGAGGAACTGGTAGAGGACCACGCCCAGCGCCCACAAGTCGTCCAAGGGGCCCGGCGTGTAGAAGGCCCCAGGCACCCGGGCATGCTGCCGGAAGAAGCTCCACGCCTCCGGAGCGCGGTACTCGGGCGTCCCAGGCGGGAGGATGTCCACCGTGATTCCTGGCGCCCCCGCGTAGTCCCCCACGCCGAAGTCCACCAGCTTCGCCGCGCCATCCACGGTGCGCACCATGACGTTGGCCTCCTTCACGTCACGGTGAAGCACACCTGCCTCGTGGACGGCCTCCAGCGCCCGCGCCACGTCCAGCACGACGCGCGCCACCTGCCGCGCGGAGGGGTTCTCCTCGGACGCCCACACGTCCAACTGCCGCCCTTCCACGTACTCCATGACGATGACGCCAAACTCCGGAGACGCCACCGGCCACTTCCCGAAGCCATGAAGGCCCACCACGTTGGGGTGACGCAGCTTCAGCAGAATGGAGACCTCACGCTCCAGCCGCGCGCCCACGCGCGCCAGCTCCAACAGCTTCAGCGCGTAGGCCTGCCCCTCACACCGTGCGAGGTACACGGCCCCGAAGCCGCCGCTGCCCAGCCGGCGCTCCACCGTGTAGCCCACCACCTGGACGCCGGGCGCGAGCACCGCGAGGGCAGGCTCCTTGTGCCTCATGGCGTCCGCCTCCCAGCCTTCCGGACCTCGCCCATGCGCGCACCCTCCCAACGGGCCGCGGACCCTACCAAAGGGACTGCTCCGGATGGAGTCCGTCCTCGCGACCGGCTTGAGCCGCTTGACGTCTGACATCCAGCATCAACATCTAGACGTCTGGCATCCCATTCCACTACGAAGGAGGGATGGAAGAAGTCACCTTCGGGAAGTTCCATGAATGAAGAGCTGGCAATCACCATCGGCACGGTCGCGCGGGAGGCGCGGGAGAAGCTGGGGATGACGCGCGCCGAGGTGGCCGAGCGCGTGGGCCTCGTGGAGCCCGCCTACGGGCGCCTGGAGCGAGGGAAGGTGTTGCCCAGCGTCCCCGTCTTCCACCGCCTCAGCCTGACGCTGGGCCTCTCGCCCGAGGTCCTGCTGGGCACGACGCCGCGCGGGACAGGGAAGAAGAAGCCTCCACGCGCTCCGTCCCTTGAAGCGGAGACGCCCGAGCTGCGCCGCCTGCTGGCGCTCGCGCGGAAGCTGGACGAGGAGAAGCTGGACGCGCTCCTCCACGTCGCCACCGCCCTGACTCGCTAGTCTTTCTTCGCGAGCGCCTCGAGTTCGTGCGCGTCCAGCCCCTCCGGGTAGAGGCCACCCTCACCGAACTCCACCACGTCACGCAGGCAGCCTCCCTCCGCGATGACGCGGGCGACCTCCGCCTGGGCATCCTGGCGCCCAAAGGTCGGATGCCGCTTTGTCAGCGCCGCGCGCAGCACGGCGCCCAGGTCCGCCGCCGTGGCGAAGCGCTCTCCCGGGACAACGCGCAAGGCCGTGTGGAGGAGGGCCTTCACGTCCGCGGACAGCCCCGCCACGGCCACCTCGACATCCGCCGGACTGAAGCTGGCGAGCAGCACGCGCATCTGCGTCAGCGGCACGGAAGGGAGCTGCTCGGCCTGGAGAGGACTGAGCCCCCTGGGAGGTGAAGGCACGTCCTCCACGTCGAAGAGGTGCGTGCCCGTCAGCAGCTCCACGAGCACCACGCCCAGACTGAAGACGTCCGAGGCCGGAGACAGCGGCAGGCGCTCCAGATACTCAGGAGAGGCATAGGCCACGTCACCTCGGACGAGGTTGGCGGGAGACTCAAGCCGCCCCACCATGAGCGAGTAGGCGGCGCCGAAGTTGGCGAGCTTCACCCCGCCATGCGCCCCCAGGTAGATGTGCCGAGGGTTGACGTCCCGGTGGATGATGCCCAGCGGCTTGCCGGTCTCGCCTCGCGACGTGTGGGCGTGGTGGAGGGCGTCCGCGACCTCGGCGCCGATGTAGAGCGCCAGCGCCTCTGACACGGGCTTGCCCCGCGCGATGCCCGCGCTCACCAACGTGTCCAGCGAAGGCCCGTCCACGTACTCCATGACGACGTGAGGCGTGTTCCGGTGAATCTTCAGGTGGAAGACCTGGGCGATGCTGGGGTGATTGAGCCCGAAGGCCAGTTGAATCTCATCGGAGAGCCGCTTGCGCTCCTCGTAGCTGGAGGGGCTGGGCAGACGACGCACGAGGCACCGGCCCGGCACCTCCTCCTCCAATGCATAGCGGTGAGCCAGGAGCAGCGCCTCGCCCGTGGGCATCCGCATCAACTCACGGACGGCCTCGTACCGGACGCCGCCCACCGTGAAGAGCGGCTGGGGTGTATTCGGAGCCGCGGGTGGAGGGGGGACGTGGGACCGCGCGGGGCGTCTGTCACTGTCGGTCGTGGAGGGCATGCGGTCCTCGGGAGGCAATGCTTGGGTTTCCGAGGATTCTCGACGATATGAACCCTTCAAGTCCATAGAACATGGACTTTATAGATTCACAGCATCAGGATATGCGCTGGCGAGTCCTGGGAGGGAAGCTCTACGCGATGGACACGGGGGCACGCTAATCTTTCCCAAGGCGGAAGGGGGCGGCAATGCGCGCTGACGTACTGCTGTTGGTGGTGGCTGTGCTTGCCACGGGGTGCGCCTCGGCGCCGAATGCTCTCGAACGTGACGGACCGCTGCGCTACACGCCGCGCGTGGCCGCGTCCCCCGCCTGGGTAGAACCGCCAAGCGATTCAGGACCCGAGGTGCGCCCACGGCGATTGCGCCGCAAGGGGCTACGTCACGACGTCACGGAAGCCGGGCCTGGCACCATGTCTGGAGCTGCCGGAGGTAGGGAGCGGAGTGCCGCAGCGACGCGCCAGGCCGTCCTCGACGCCATTGACGAGGTGAAGCGCTCCATGGAGGGCAGCGAAGCCGCGCGCTCCCGACTTGCGTCGCGTCCGCCCTCCCTCGGTGGCCGTGGGCTCGCCGGGGTGTTCACGCGCTATCTCAACCACGGCTCCGAGCAACGGGCGTGGCTCCGACGAACGCTTGGGAGCGCCACCGCGCTGGTGAGCGTGGCGTCGCAGGTGGGGGACTCCGACATGGAGTTGGGCGTCCTCCGCATGTCGGGACCTCGCCTCCAGGCCGCGATGTTCGGAGCCCTGCTGCTGGCCACGTGGGTGGACTTCCTCCAACTCGCTGACGCCGTGGTACGCGACTGTCCCATGTGCGGTTACGAGAAGCTGTTCGTGGACCTGCATCGAGTTCAAAGCATGATGACTCCGACGCTGGCAGACCTCGCCTCGGGGGACTCGGAGCGCGTAGAGGCGGCGGCGACCGCGATGCCCGTGCTGATGGGGGAGCTGACCCACGAGTTCGACGCGATTCATCGGGATGCGCGCTTGGCCATGGAGTTCGGCGGCAAGGTCATGGTGGCGGCGCAGGTGCTGGAGATGCTCACCATGGTTTCCACGCTGAAGATGTCGCTGCCTCGGCTGCCCCCGGCCGCACCCGCGACGCTCGGCGTTGGGTTCGTCATGAGCTCGGGTGGCGTCATGGTGGGCTCGCGAATCGTCGTTTCCGCGGAGTGGGTGGAGCTGATGCGCAGGCTCGTGCAGGCGGGCGTCATCTCCCTCCCGGCCGTCAGCGCGGCCATCCGCATTCACGGCGGACAGGTGATGATGGCCCAGGCGCACCAGGACTTGCCCAAGGGCGTGCGCGACGCGCTGGGAGACAGCCCCGAAGTGCGCGGCATGCGGGTGACGGGCAGAGCGGGCGCGGGCATGTCCGACGCACCGAAGCACCACGTCCTGCCGAAGGAGCACCGTGCGTGGTTCGAGGCGCGCGGCTTCAAGGGGGACATGGACATCGACCAGTTCTGCGTGCGGCTGGAGCGGGCCCACCACGAGGCGATTCACGGTGGAGGGAACTGGAAGCTGGGGCGCATTTGGCCCGGCGAGTGGAACCGAATGATCATGGGTGTTTTGCAAGAAGCCGAGACGGTGGCCGGACGGAAGTTGACGAGGAATACGGTACTGAAGCTCGTCGCAAAGGAGATGAAGCGCTATAGCATCCCGACGAAATTCACTTCCTGGAGCGGGAGATGAACGAGGGAAGTTCCTGGCGTGGCGATTGGCCGGCACGGCTGTATGAGCGGGTTCGCGAGCTCGGCTACGACTCCCTTACAGCTTTTGCAGAGGCACGCCCTACTGCCTCGTTGGTCGAATTGGCCGATGTGCTGGGCAATGGAGACCTCGCAGGGGTGCAGGTGTTCAGGGGGCTGGTCGAGGAGGCAGAACGTGCCCATCAAATCACTCGGTTGGTGCGCAGCCAGTTCGTTCGTGAGCTGTCTGAGGGGCTACCGAACGGTTGGCCGTCGGTGCTGGATGACGAAGCCCGGCTAGAGGTCGCCATGGTGCTTGGATCCTGGTTTGGTTTCACGCCCGTTACGCATCAGGAGCGCGTCAGGCAGGTCAACGCGGCACTTCTCACTCATCCGCCCCCCGCGGGTTGGCGCCCGCTCGGTCCTGACGACGCGCTTCTCCGGACGCTTCTCCCTGACGACGAAGCCTGAACGAATGCGGTGGCCCCGCCAATTGGTGAGATGGGGCGCCACGTTGCTACGCCGCCACTCCATCCCCGGAACTTCATGATGGTGAGCTCCCGATGACCGACGAACGTTCATGGCGAGGGAACTGGAAGGCCCGCCTGCATGAGCGCGTCCGTGAGCGCGGCTACGACTCACTCACTGCTTTCGCCGAGGCCTGTCCCACCGCATCGTTGGTGACACTGGCCGAGGAGCTTGGTCCAGACGACGTTGCCGGAGTTCAGGTGTACGATGGCTTGGTAGCCGAAGCGGTGCGAAGCAAGCAAGTGCCCCGCTTGGTGCGTGGACAACTCGTGCGTGAGTTGTGGGGGAGTCTCCCAGATGGCTGGCCAGCCGTGTTGGATGACGACAACCGCTTCAAGGTCGCAAAAGCACTTGGCCTGTGGTCCAGTCTCATCCCCGAAACGCATAAAGAGCGGGCTCGGCCGGTCGGAGCTGCGCTTATCGCCAATCCCCCGCCCCCTGGCTGGCGCCCGCTCGGACCTGACGACGCGCTGCTCCGGACGCTCCTCCCTGACGACGAAGCCTGAATGGCCCCGGAGCTGCCTCCCATTTCACGTGCTGCCTGCGGATATGTGCTCGCAGGTCATTCCCTCCGCGGGCTCAGCCCCGTGAGCTTTGGCGAGTGCGTCGAGCCCCCAGCAGGAACATGAGCCCTGCGAGGAGTGGCTCCGAGGTGGTGGTAGTGCAGCCAGACTTGGACGGAGCGTCATCATCCGGGACGCCGTCACCTCCATCTGGGACGCCGCCATCCGTTGGGAGGGGGCAGCCGGGTGTTGGCAGCCCTCGAGGGTAGGTCTCGCAGATGCCCTGGAACGTGCCGGGGTCGATGATGCGCTTCTGCGTATCGCCCCATGGCAGGTCGCGAGACATCGTGGAATCGGTGCGTGTCAGCAGGGCGAACCCCAGCCCCTCTCCGATGGAGCGTGTCACCAGGCTCTGGACATCTCCGACGACGCAGCCGGGCTCGATGACTCCCTGGTCGCAGGGGGGACCGTCCAGCGTGGTGAGCATGCCATTGCTGTTGTTGAGGCTGATGTTGGTGCCGAGAATCTCACCGGTGGACAGCCGGAAATGGCTCGTCTCATCAACGACATCATTCGGCGCGAAGGGCCAACAGTCATACTTTCGGAGCAGGTGTCACTCTGCCAGCAGACATCGTTATCGGGGACGATGTCCGAGCAGTTCACCTGGCGGAAGGTCACCAGCATCTTCCCGTCGAGCGGCATCGGCGCGGGATGGGGCACATCCTCGCCGGGCGTGAACACCAGGTCCGAGCAACTGGCCACGGCCTGATTCCAGGTGTTGAACGCGGCGGTGACCGCGGCCCTCTCTTCAGCGGTCGGGTGGCCACCCGAGGTGGTCATCGCATAGGTCACGGCCCTGTCACCGCGACACAGCTCCACCCCTTCGATTCGTGTCCGTTCGTAGGACTGTGCCCGCGCGCTGGACACATTGAAGAGGATGAAGAGAGGAATGAATAGAAAAACCCTGGAAGGGAGCATGTCCGGACAATCATAGACGGTGCTGGAGCCCCATCAACCGCTCCGGCGTGCGCTCGACTCGGAAGGCAAGCGGGCGTTCGGCCGGGCCTCCATAGCCGCCCTCCGAGGAGGCGTTCGACCGCCGGTCGCCAGGAAGACGCCTGTGCGTTGATTCGTGGCGGCTCCAGAATCTTTGGGACGCGGTGAGCGTACTCACGCTGTTAACTCAGTCCACCCGAGCCGGGGTACGGAGGAGGCATATTTGGGTGGGGCTGAGACAGCCGGAGACGCGCGCTACCAGGAGCTGTTCAACGGAGCGGATGTCTCCCTCTGGGAGGAGGACTTCACCGCCGTCGCGTCCGCGCTCGACGGCCTGCGTGCCTCCGGCGTCCAGGACCTGCGCGCCTGGCTCGTGGAGCACCCCGGGTTCGTGATGGAGGCCGCGGGGTGGGTGAAGGTCGTGGACGTGAACGAGGCCACGGTGCGCCTGCTCGAGGCGCGCGGCCGGGATGAGGTGCTTGGCACCCTGGCCCTGTCCCGCCTCTTCGTCCCGGAGACGGTGAAGGCCTTCACCGCCGAGCTCCTCATGTTCTGGGACGGCGGCACGCGGCTGGAGCTGGAGACCGAGCTTCAAACGCTGCGGGGGCGCCACATCGACGTGATGCTCACCCTCACCCGGCCGTCGAGCGAGCGCAGCGACCGGGTCTTCGTCACCATGCGGGACGTCACCGTCCAGAAGGCGTCCCAGCGGGCGCTCCAGGAGAGCGAGGCCCGCTTCCGGAACATGGCGGACCACGCGCCGGTGATGCTGTGGATGACGGACGTCACCGGCCGCTGCGTCTACCTCAGCCGGACCTGGTACGAGTTCACCGGACAGACGGAGGCAGCGGGCCTGGGCTTCGGCTGGCTCAAGGCCGTGCATCCCGACGACGCCGAGCAGTCCGGGGCGGTGTTCCTCGACGCCAACGCGCGGCGCAGCCCCTTCCGGCTCGACTACCGGCTGCGGCGCTCGGATGGTGCGTACCGGTGGGCCATCGACTCGGCCAGCCCCCGCTTCGGGCCGGGCGGCGAGTTCCTGGGCTACATCGGCTCCGTCATCGACATCTCCGAGCGCAAGCAGGTCGAACAGGAGCGCGAGGCGCTGCTGACCGCCATGGACGAGGCCATCCGGCTGCGCGACGAGTTCCTCGCCGTGGCCAGCCACGAGCTCAAGACGCCGCTGACGCCGCTCAACCTGAAGCTGCAGACGCTGGCGCGAGCCACCCTGGAGCGGCGCGGACCAGAGCTGCTGGAGCGGCTGCCCGCGGACCTGGCGGTCATGCAGCGGCAGGTGAAGCGGCTGTCGACGCTGGTGGGTGAGCTGCTGGACGTGACGCTCATCAGCAGCGGTCAGCTGCGCCTGGAGCTGGAGCCGGTGGACCTGAGAGCGCTGGTCCAGGAGGTGGCCGCGCGCTTCGAGGGTGAGGCACAGCGCACCGGGACGCCCATCCAGGCGGAGCTGGACGAGGTGGTGGTGGGCCAATGGGACCGGGTGCGGCTGGAGCAGGCGGTGTCCAGTCTCCTCTCCAACGCCCTCAAGTACGGCGTGGGCCACCCCGTCTACCTGCAGGCGGGCGGGACGGCGGAGCGCGCCTGGTTCAGCGTCCGTGACGAAGGCATTGGCATTCCCCCCGAGGCCGTGGGCCGCATCTTCGAGAAGTTCGAGCGCGCCGTCTCCGAACGGCACTACGGCGGACTGGGCCTGGGGCTGTACGTCACGCGGCAGAACGTCAAGGCCATGGGCGGCACCATCGACGTGCGGAGCACGCTGGGCCAGGGCGCCACCTTCGTGGTGCACCTGCCCTGCCAGGTTCCTGGCGCGAACGCTGCGCGGGGAATGGCGTCATGAAGCGCTCCCAGGCAGTGGGGGAGGTGCTGCGCGGCGGCGGCGAGTGTGGCGCGCTGCTGCGGCGGGTCGACTGGGCGAAGACGGCCCTGGGCCCCGTGGAGTCGTGGCCGCAGTCCCTGCGCACCACGGTGGGCATCGTGCTGGCCTCCAACTACCCGCTCTACCTGGCGTGGGGCCCCAGGTACGTGCAGATGTACAACGACGCCTACCGGCCCATCTGCGGCGCGACGAAGCACCCCGCGGCGCTGGGGCAGGAGGCCGCCGTCACCTGGCCGGAGGTGTGGAGCAGCATGCTCGCGCCCGGCTGGGAGCGCATCCAGGCCACCGGAGAGCCCATCCGCGTGGAGGACCTGATGATGCCGCTGGACCGGAACGGCTACGTGGAGGAGTGCTACTTCTCCTACAGCCACAGCCCCATCCTCGACGAGTCCGGCGGCGTGGGCGGCATCTTCGCCGCCCTGGCCGAGACGACCGAGCGCGTGCTCAACGAGCGGCGGCTGCGCACGCTGTCCGCGCTGGGCGTGGCGGCCCTGGGCCAGGAGACGCCGGAGGCCACCTGCCGCGAGACGGCGCGCGTGCTCGAAGGCAACCCGAACGACGTTCCCCTGGCGCTGCTGTACCTCACCAGCGCCGAGGAGAAGGCGGCGCGCCTGGCGGCCACCAGCGGCGTGGCGCCGGGCGACCGCGCGGCCCCGTCCGTCATCCCCCTGGACGACGAGGCCGCCCCGGACACCTGGCCCCTGGCCCATGTGACCCGCACCGGCGCGCGGCTGCGGCTGGAGCGGATTCCCGCGGCCCTGGGCCCCCTGCCCGCCGGCCCCTGGCCGGAGGCGACCACCTCCGTGCTGGTGCTGCCCATGCCACGGCCCGGACACCCCCGGCCGCTGGGCTTCCTGGTGCTGGGCATCAGCCCGCGCCGGGCGCTGGATGACACCTACCTGCGCTTCCTGGAGCTGGTGGCCAGCGGCGTGACGACGGCCGTGGCCACCGCGCGCGGCCGCGAGGAGGAGCGCCGCCGCACCGAGGCGCTGGCGGAGCTGGACCGCGCCAAGACGGCCTTCTTCAGCAACGTGTCCCACGAGTTCCGCACGCCGCTGACGCTGATGCTGGGCCCCGTGGAGGATGGTCTCCAGGACACCGAGGAGCCGCTGGGCCCGCGCCAGCGCCAGCGCCAGGAGACGGTGCACCGCAACGGCCTGCGGCTCTTGAAGCTGGTCAACACGCTGCTCGACTTCTCCCGCATCGAAGCGGGCCGGACCCGGGCCGCCTTCGCGCCCACGGACCTGGGCGCGCTCACCGCGGACCTGGCCAGCGCCTTCCGCTCCACGGTGGAGCGCGCGGGCCTGAAGCTCGTCGTGGCGTGCCCGCCGATGCCGGAGCCCGTCTGGGTGGACCGGGAGCAGTGGGAGAAGGTCATCCTCAACCTGCTCTCCAACGCCTTCAAGTTCACCTTCACCGGGGAGATTCGCGTCGCCTGCGCGGCGCAGGACGACGGGGTGGAGGTGTCGGTGGCGGACACCGGCACCGGCATCCCCGAAGCGGAGCTGCCGCGCATCTTCGAGCGCTTCCACCGCGTGCAGGGCGCCCGGGGCCGGAGCTACGAGGGCAGCGGCATTGGCCTGGCGCTGGTGCAGGAGCTGGTGAAGCTGCACGGGGGCGCCCTCACCGTCCGCAGCACCGAGGGCGAGGGCAGCACCTTCACGGTCCGGCTGCCGCGCGGCAACGCGCACCTGCCAGCCGAGCACCTGACGGCGGCGGAGTCACGCCACACCACCAGTCTGCCCACCTTCGTCAGCGAAGCGGAGGCCTGGCTGGGCGCCCAGCCCCCCGCCGCCTTCACCGCCACCGAGGACACCCCGGCCATCCGCGGCGAGCCCCGGCCGTCCTCCCACGCCAGCGCCACGGTGCTCCTGGTGGAGGACAACGCGGACATGCGGGACTACGTCCAGCGCCTGCTGAGCGGACGCTACACGGTGGAGACGGCCGCCGACGGCCGCGCCGCGCTGGCGTCGGTGCGGGCCCGCCGGCCGGACCTGGTGCTCAGCGACGTGATGATGCCGGGGCTGGATGGCTTCGGGCTGCTGCGCGCGCTGCGCGAGTCGCACTTCACCGCGGACATCCCCGTCATCCTCCTGTCCGCCCGCGCGGGCGAGGAGGCCACCGTCGAGGGGCTGGAGGCCGGCGCCAACGACTACCTGGTGAAGCCCTTCTCCGCGCGGGAGCTGCTGGCGCGCGTGGAGGGCAACCTCGCGTTGTCCAGGGTGCGCGAGGAGCAACGCCGGGTCGAGCAGGCGCGGCAGGCGCTGGCCGTCGTGGTGGAGCAGAGCCCGGATGCGATTGGCATCGCGGACACCGAGGGCCGCGTCACCTACCTCAATGAGGCCGCGCAGCGGATGCTGGGCGTGGCGGGACAGGAGGCGGCGCGCCGCACCGTCTTCCTGGACTACTTCCCCGAGGAGGACCAGGCCTTCATCCGGGACACCCTGCTCCCCGCCGTGGCGACGCGGGGGCGCTGGGAGGGTGAGCTCCAGCTGCGCAACCTCCAGACGGGCGCGCACCTCCCCGTCTTCTACAACGTCTCCACCCTCACCGACCCCCGGACGGGCCAGCCGGTGGGCATGGTCGCCGCGGGGCGCGAGCTGTCCGCGCAGAAGCGCCAGGAGGCCGAGGCCCGCCGGCGCGCGGAGTTCGAGCAGCAGCTCATTGGCATCGTCAGCCATGACCTGCGCAACCCGCTCAGCGCGATTCAGCTGGGCGCGTCCGTGCTGGCGCGGCGGGAGGAGCTGAACGAGCGGAGCCTGCGCGCGGTGCTGCGCATCCAGTCCTCCGCGGAGCGCGCGGTGCGGATGACGCGCGACCTGCTGGACTTCACCCAGGTGCGCATGGGCGGCGGGCTGCCCGTCCACCGGCGGCCCGTGGACCTGCACGAGCTGGCGCAGCAGGTGATTGAAGAGCTGCGGCTGAGCCACCCGGAGCGGGAGCTCCACGTGAAGTCGGACGGGGACGCCTTGGGAGAATGGGACTCCGACCGCGTCGCGCAGCTGCTGGGCAACCTGGTGAGCAACGCGCTCCAATACAGTCCCGAGGACTCTCGCGTGACGGTGCGCGTCCACGGCGAGGCGTCGCGGGTCATGCTGTGCGTCCACAACGAGGGGCCCCCGATTCCCGACGACGCCAGGGAGCGGCTCTTCCGTCCGCTCCAGCGGGCACAGACGGGCGGCGCCAACGCGGGGCGCAGCATTGGCCTGGGGCTCTTCATCGTGAAGCACATCGCCGAGTCCCACGGGGGCACCGTCGACGTGTCGTCCCGCGAGGGCCAGGGCACGACGTTCATCGCGTGGCTGCCCCGGCTTCCTCCAGGACAGGCCACCGCCTCAGACAGGCGCTGAGCGCGAGCCCGTCGCCCGGCGCTTGCGCGCCGCGCGCGCGGCGGGCTTCTTCACCGGGGTGGCGGGCCTCTTCACCGGGGTGGCGGGCCTCTTCACCGGGGTGGCGGGCGCCGGGGCCGCCGGCGGAGGCAGCACCGTGACGACGGCGTTCACCACCCGGGACACCGCGCGGAGCTGACCGGGCTCGAGCTCCCGCAGCTTGCGCGTCATGCGGCGCAGCTCCACCGGGTCTTCCTTCACCGCCTTGCGGGGCGTGACGGGCGCCCCGTCGGAGCGGCCCACGCCCAGCAGCGCGTCCGCGGAGACCTGGAGCACGTCGCACAGCCGGCGCAGCGTCTGGGTCCGGGGCAGCATCTTCCCGCGCTCCAGGCGGCTGTAGACCTCCATGGCCATGCCCATGCGTTCGGCGACGTCGCCCTGGGTGAGGCCCAGACGCAGGCGCGCGTCACGCGCGGCGCCTCCCAGCAGGGCTGCCAGCTTGTGGTCGACGGGTTCACGCATGACGGCCGAGGGTCTCACGCTCGCAGGGTCCTGCAAGTTTCCGTCCGCCCCCCCAAGTCAGGAGACTACCTCACAGGGCAAACGTCATGCTATGGACCTCCAAGGTTGAATCATGACGCCGCCGACAATGACAGCCGCTGGGACCACGTCTGAATTGGACCTCCAAGGTCCTATGGGAGTCCATCCGTGACGCCGGGAGAGGACCTGCACCCATTGATGCTCCAGGACTCGGAGGAGGTGGGGGCCTTCCGCATCGTCCGGCGGCTGGCCACCGGGGGCTTTGGCGCCATCTTCCTGGCCGAATCCGAGTCGCACCGGCAGGTGGCGCTGAAGTTCGCGCTCCAGGGCCCCTCTGAGGAGGACGCGCCCGGGGCGGACGCGCGGACCTGGAAGGAGGTCCACGTCCTCATGCGCCTGGAGCACCCCAACGTCGTGGAGCTGCTGGGCTACCGGCGGTGGCCGGACGCGCGTGATGGCTACCTGGTCCTCATCATGGGCTACGTGGAGGGCCCCACCCTGTCCGAGTGGGCCCTGTCCGCGCAGCCCACGCCCCGGCGCGCGGTGCGGGTGTTCCAGCAATTGGCGCTCACGCTGGATGCCATCCACCGCGCGGGCGTGCTCCACCGCGACATCAAGGGCAACAACATCATCGTCCGCGCGTCGGACGGGCAGCCGGTGCTGGTGGACTTCGGCTCGGGGGACCACGCGTGCTCGCCCGTGCTGACCGAGGACACCCTGCCGCCGGGCACGCCCAGCTACCGCAGCCCGGAGGCCCTGCGCTTCTGGGCCCAGCCTCGGCCGGCGGGCTCGCGTTATGCGTTCGCGCCCACGGATGACCTCTACTCGCTGGGGCTGGTGCTCTACGAGGTGCTCACCGGGAGCCTTCCCTATTCAGCGCACCTGCCTCCCGCCGGGCTGCTGGCCAGCATCGAGGTGGGTGGCTTTCCCCTGCCCTCCGTCCGCAACCCCCGCGTCCCGAAGGCGCTGGACGCCATCGTGGCGCGCTTGCTGTCGCCCTCCGCGGCGGGGCGGCCTCCCTCGGGCGCGGCCCTGTTCGACGCGCTGGACGCGGCGCTGGCGGGCGCGGACGCGGCCTGGGACGAACACCTGTTTCCGCCCCGCGCCCCCGAGGAGGCCGTCACCGAGGAGGCGCTGGAGCTCTTCGACGGAGACGAGGAGGCGCGCGAGCTGCGCCGCTGGATGCGTGTCCCGGAGCGAGCGGATCCGCCAGCGTCCTTCGCGCCGCCCACCGAGCCCGCCTCCCCCCGGGCCTTGACGGAGCTCCGCGCCAGCACGGGGTGGCGGCGGTGGCGGGACGCGCTGAAGCGGCTCCTGGCCACGCCGCGCTCGTGGCGCTGAGCCGGCGCGCCATTCATTGGGATGGGGAAATCCCTTCACTTTCATTCAACCTCAGAGGTCCATGAGCCCATGATGACGCCTGACACGACGACGGAGGAGCTTCCTGGAGACCCGCGCAGGCCACGGGTGCTGTTCACCGTGGCCGGCACGGTGTTCGAGTTCGTCCGCAAGCTGGAGATGCGCTCCACGGGGGAGCTGCTGATGCTGGCGCGGCGCCGCTACCGCAATGGCCTGAGCGGACCGGTGGTGGTGAAGCGGCTGCGAAACCCCGCCACGTTCGTGGAGCGGCGACGGCTGGTGGAGGAGGTGGACCTCACGTTCCGGCTCAACCATCCGGGCATCGCCAAGGTGATGCTGTTGAAGGTGTACCGCGGGGCGCCCCACGTGGTGATGGAGCACGTGGAAGGCCGCTCGCTGGACACGGTGCTGAACCTGGCGGCCATGCGGCGGCGGCCCCTGTCCGCGGAGTTCGCGGCGCACGTGACGGCGGAGGTGGCGGAGGCGCTGAACCACGCGCACGGCCTCACGGATGAGTGGGGCCGGCCGCTGCACATCGTCCACCGGGACGTGAGCCCTCGGAACATCCGCGTGGGCGTGCATGGCGAGGTGAAGCTGACCCACTTCACGGTGGCGGCCTCGTCGCTCTCCGGGCGCGAGGTGACGAGCCGGGCGCTGGTGAAGGGGGACATCGCCTACGCCTCGCCCGAGGCGCTGCGGCGACGGAAGGTGGATGCCCGGTCGGACCTGTTCTCACTGGGACTGGTGCTGCTGGAGCTGCTGACGGGCCGGCACCCGCTGATGGTGGATGACCTGGCGCCCGTGCTGGAGCCGGAGCCGCTGGAGCTTCACGCGCAGGGCCCCACGTGGATGCCCGTGAAGGAGGTGGCGGTGCGGATGGCCCAGGTGGGCCCGGAGCAGGTGGAGCGCCTGGCTGCGGGGGTCGCCGAGCCGCTGCGGGTCATCCTGCTGCGGGCGCTGCGGCAGGACCCGTCGGAGCGGTTCCAGACGGGCGCGGAGCTGGCGGAGGCGCTGCGCGCGTGGCTGGAGGCCCAGGGCGGCTACCAGGGACGGCGGGCCGTCGCGCAGGAGGTGGAGCAGGCCGCAGTGGAAGCGACGCTGCGACGCAACCAGGCGGAGCTGCTCGAAGGTGGGCTGCAGCCGGAGGGGCTGACGGTGGAGGAGGCGGCCCTGGCCCAAGAGCCCTCGTCCGAGACGCCCCAGGGCGAAGCCGCGGGGTCCGCGGTCCGCTTGTCCCAGGTGGCCGAGCTGACGCTGGAGGCGCGCATCACCCAGACGGTGGAGCCGGCGGCCGAGGCGCGTCCCGCTATCCCGCCCGAGCCCGAGCCCGAGCCCGAGCCCTCCGCAGCCGACGACGCGCCGCCCACGCCGCCGGAGCCCTCCACCACGGCCCCCGAGGCCACGGCGTCCACGAAGCCCGACACACCGTGACGCGCGCGGCGTCACGGCCGGCTACAGCACGCTGGCGCCGTACAGCACGGCCACCAGCACCAGCAGCGCCGCCAGGATGACCGCCGCCACGCGCAACGGGGAGATGGGCGCCTCGCCCAGCACCACGTTCGCGTCCTGCCCGTGCACCAGCACCCGGTACGGCTTGTCGCGGTATCGATAAGCCAGCACGAACACGGGCAGGGCCAGCCGCTGGGTGCGCAGGCTGGACAGCGCCACTGCGACGTGGACGTTCCGGAAGCGCGAGCCCGGAATGACGCCCTGCTGGAGGCGCTCGCGGGCCAGGCGCTCCACCGCCCCCAGCACGCTGCGCCGGGCTCCCGAGCGCGTGGCCTCGAAGCGCTCGATGTGCGCGCCTTCCGGCCCCCGTGGCGTGTCCTGGCCGGAGCCTCGCTGGTAGTGGGGCGCCAGCGCCTCACACTCCTGCACCTTCAACCCGCGCGAGGCCGGCACCGGGATGCCCTGGAAGTCGAAGCGCGTCCGGCCCGCGTGCGGCGCCCAGTCCGAGCGCCGCGAGCCCGCGTTCGAGTCCGCCGTCCAGCTCACGTCCACGCCCGCGTCGAACATCCACGCTGGCCACCACACCGGACGCAGCGACTCCAGAGAGGCCTCCTGCGCCAGCCCGGACGGCCGGAAGAAGCCACCCCGTCCCAGGAAGCCCATCAGCGCGCCGCGCGCGGCCTCGGGGTCCACGTTGAAGGGCAGCCAGTGCTGCGCCTGCTCCACCGGGTCCGCCGTCGTCTCCACGTGGGTGACGGAGCCGCAGTAGTCACACCGGGGCGCCTTCGCCTCCACGGAGTACTCCACCGCCGCGCCGCAGCTGTCACACCGCACCACGCGGGCCCGCGCGCGCTCCACCGCGGCGCGTGGCGGAGGCGGCGCCGTCAGCCCGCAGATGGGGCAGCGCAGGTCCTCCGCCTCCAGCGCGCAGTCACAGCGCTGGCAGGGCGCCACCCTCAGCGCCTCGGCGCTCATCGCCCGCCTCCCGTGAGCAGCCAGCCCACGGCCAGCACCGCCAGCAGCGCCACCACGGCGGCCAGCACCTTCCACGGGGAGATGGGCGCCTTGCCGTGGACGGCCCCCGTCTGCCCGTTGACGAGCACCCGCAGCGGCGGCGCGTCCTTCGCGTACTTCACCGCCAGCACCCAGACGGGCAGCAGGCACACGTCGAGCGCCTCCCAGTCCAGCCGGGACTGGTGCTCCAGGCTCCGGTGCGAGTCCCCCGGCATGAAGCGGGACAGCAGCCCGCTCACGCGCTCCACCGCCTCCTTCCGGGCCAGCGCCTGACACTGCGCCAGGGTGAGCGAGGGCTCCTCCGCCACCCAGCCGGAGATGAGCGCCGGGGTGTAGCGAGCCAGGCCGCGCAGGTCGAAGGGCTCCAGCGCCTCCAGCTCCGCGTTGTCCAGGCCCTTGGACGCGGTGACGAGCACGTCCGCCACGTAGCTGGAGAGCTCCCCCTCCAGCGGGCGCCACTCCGTGCGCGTCACGGTGCGCGTGCGCGTCACCGTCTTCCCGTTCTCCGTCGTCGTGTACGTCTCCGTCTCCTGGTAGTCCTCCCCAATGGAGGCGCGGTAGCGCGCCTGCGCCAGCACGCTGTAGAGGTACGCGGGCACATACACGCCTCGCACCTCGCCCGGCGCCGCGGAGCGGATGCCCGAGCGCGTGAAGCGGCTGCGCGAGCGCAACCACCGCGCCACATGCGCCTTCGCGGCCATATGCGTGAGCGCGAAGCCCAGCGCGAAGACGGGCTCCGGCACACCGGGCACCGGTGGACGCTCCACCACGGCGGGCGCGGCGCAGTAGGGACAGCGCGTGGTCCGCAGCGCGGGCTCCAGCACCAGGCGCGCGCCGCAGGACTGGCACCCCAGGTGGAGCAACGGCCCGGCCACGGCGGACGGTGTCTGTTGGGATTGCTCGGCCATCCCGCCAGTCTTGGCGCACCCGGCCAGGGACGTCCATCCCGACCGCCTGCCCGCCCTCCTGGCTTGCATGCCCGCCGGCACGTTGCCGCCGGCCTGTCCCGTTACGACCGTAGTGTGACGGAGGGAATCCACCATGGCTCAGCGCGACAAGCAGCAACAGCCGGGCATCCAGCCACCCGAGGATTACTACGGCCGCGCGCAGGAGCCGCTGCAGCCCACTCCGGAGAGCGAAGAGGAGCGCGACCTGGCGGACACCGCCGAGGCGGCTGAAGACACGCCTCACGTGCGCACCCGCACCATCGACCCGACGGAGCGCACGCCCGGCGCCATCCTGGATGAGATTGGGGATGGGGATGGACCGCGCAGCGACGCCGGCACCAACCCCTTGCCCGACACGTACTGGAACGCCTACCCCGACGGCGAACCCCAGAGGGAGTAAGCCCTCACGCCGTCCAATGCGTGTCAGCCCCCCTGTGTACTGTGTGCTCATTCGCCAGCACCCAGGGGGAGCGATTCCATGGCGGAAATCCGTGAACTGCCGCGTGTGTCCGTGAACAAGTTGGGCGAGTACCTCGTCGCCACGCCCGCGCGCCGCAAGCGCATCATCCGCGACCAGAAGCACCCGGTGGAGCAGCAGTATCTGCGCTATCCGGAGGCGTCACATGCGATTACGGACTTCCTCTGCCGGGGCATGGAGTTGTCCATCCTCCGCGAGCACCAGCGCCGCTTCGCGTGCAGCGTGCCCCAGACGGAGTTCGAGGCGCAGCGGCTGCAACTCTGTTCGGAGGCGCTCGAGCGCTTCGCGGACCTGCTGCCCTGGTTGGATTTGGAGGAGACGCTCATCAGCGCGGTGGGCGCGGAGCCTCCCGTGCTGGAGGTGGCGGGCGTCACCATCAGCGTGCGGCCGGAGGTCGTGCTCCAGCGCATGGACAGACATGGCAACGCGCGCGTGGGCTTGATGAAGCTCTATTTCTCCAAGCACCAGCCGCTGGATGAGCGCTCAGGGCAGTACATTGGCACGCTGCTCCAGCGCTTCACCGAGCAGCACCTGTGCCCGCTGGGCCCGTGTGACCACCGCCTCATCCAGGTGGTGGACGTCTTCGCGGGGACGGTCTTCACCGCGCCGCGGGCGCACATCCGGCGGCTGAGCGACGTGGTGCTCGCCTGCGAGGAAATCGCGGAGCGCTGGTCCGTCCACTGACGCGGCGAGCCATGGCGTGGGTGCGGTGCTCAACGAAACAACCGCCTGGGCGCATGCGAGGGTGGACACGTCGAAGGACTTCATCGAAATCGAGGGTCCTGCTTCGCGCCACCCGACACCCCAGGGAGTTCCATGAGCACCGAGCACGCCGCCCCCGCCCTCTCCACGCGCGACTTCATTGACCTGGAGGAGCGGTATGGCGCGCACAACTACCATCCGCTGGACCTCGTCATCGAGCGGGGCGAGGGCTGCTGGGTCCATGACGTGGAGGGCCGCAAGTACCTGGACTGCCTGAGCGCGTACTCGGCGGTGAACCAGGGGCACTGTCACCCGCGCATCCTGGAGACACTGCGCGAGCAGGCCGCGAAGGTGACGCTGACGTCACGGGCCTTCCGCAATGACCAGCTCCCCCACCTCTACAAGGCCCTGCGGGAGCTGTCTGGCCTGAGCCGCGCGCTGCCGATGAACTCGGGGGCGGAGGCGGTGGAGACGGCCATCAAGCTGGCGCGCAAGTGGGGCCACACCGTCAAGGGCATCCCCGAAGACAAGGCGGAGGTCATCGTCTTCGCGAACAACTTCCACGGGCGCACCATCAGCCTCATCAGCTTCTCCACGGAGCCCAGCTACCGGCGGGGCTTTGGTCCCTTCACGCCCGGCTTCACCGTGGTGCCCTACGACGACGTGGAGGCGGTGCGGCGCGCCATCACCCCCAACACCTGCGCCATCCTGATGGAGCCCATCCAGGCGGAGGCCGGCGTGCTGATTCCGCGCGATGGCTACCTGAAGCAGGTGGCCGGGCTCTGCCAGCAGCACCGCGTGCTGTTCATGGTGGATGAAATCCAGACGGGCCTGGGGCGCACCGGGAAGACGTTCGCCTTCCAGCACGAGGACGTGCGGCCGGACGTCGTCGTGGTGGGCAAGGCGCTGTCGGGCGGCTTCTACCCGGTGTCCGCCGTCATGGCGGATGACGAGGTGATGGGGGTGCTCCGCCCCGGCGAGCACGGCAGCACCTACGGCGGCAATCCGCTGGGCTGCGCCGTGGCGCGCACCGCCCTGGACGTGCTGCGCGACGAGCGCCTGGTGGAGCGCTCCGCTGAATTGGGCGCGTCGTTCCTGGCCATGCTGAAGACGCTGAAGAACCGCCACATCGTGGAGGTGCGCGGCCGGGGGCTGATGATTGGCGTGGCGCTGGACATCTCCGCGCGGCCCGCCTGCGAGGCGTTGATGAAGGAGGGCGTGCTCTGCAAGGAGACACACGACTCCGTCATCCGCCTCACGCCGCCGCTCATCGTCACCCAGGCCGAGCTGGACTGGGCCTTCGCGCGCATCAAGAAGGTCATCGAGGCGCTGTAGTCGCTGGCGCCGCCCGGGCACGCGAGCGACCGCGTGCCTGCGCCGCACCGGAGCCTCGGTTGTCCTGGTGTGTCGCCTCCCCCACCGTATCGGGGACAGCGCGCGGCCTGGGGCGCTGCGACAGGACGGTGGACGGTGCTCGAAGCCCTCTGGGACAGGCGTGCGCTGCTCGTATCGGGCAAGGGAGGCGTGGGGAAGACGACGCTGGCGGCGGCGCTGGCCGTTGCCGCCGCGCGCGCGGGCCGCACCGTGCTGCTGGCGGAGCTGGCGCCGGAGGAGGACGGGCCTTCGCCCCTGGCCGCGCGAGTGGGAGCGCGTCAGGTGGGGCCCCAGGTGACGCGGGTGCGTCCCGGGCTCCACTTCGTGCGGCTGTCCGCGTCGGAGGGCCACCGGCACTTCCTGGAGCGCGCCCTGCCCGCGCGCTGGCTGGCCGACGCCGCGCTGCGCACTCGGGCCCTGCGCCGCTTCCTGGAAGCCGGGCCCGCGCTCCGGGAGATGGGGCTGATGTACCAGATGCTGGCCCTGCTCCGGCTCACCCGACCGGATGGGCGCTTCGTCCACCCGCTGACCATCGTCGACCTGCCCGCCACGGGACACGCGCTGGCGCTGGCCGCCCTTCCCCAGCGCGTGCTGTCCCTGATGCCCGGGGGTCCCATCGGACGTGACGTGCGGGAGGGGCTCGACTTCCTCCAGGACCCGGCGCGCACCGCGGTGGTCCTCACCAGCCTGCCGGAGCCGCTGCCCGTCAGCGAGGCGCTCACCGTGGCCGCCGAGCTGCGCCGGCTGGAGCTGCCCCTGTCCGCGGCCGTCCTCAACCGGATGCCGGAGGACCCCTTCACGCCCGAGTCCCGCGCCGCGGTGCGCCGGCTGCTCGCCGCGCACGGGCCGCACCAGGGGTGGCGTGAGCTGGAGCGGCTGGAGCGGGCCCGGGCCGCCGCCCGCCGGCTGTCGCGCACGCTGCGCGCGCCGCTGCTCACCCTGCCAGAGCTTCCCGCCACCGGTCCCGCGCTGGTCGAGGCGCTGGCGGAGGGCTTCGCCCCTCACCCGGAGCACGCGCTCCGGCAGGAGGCCCTGCCGTGAGCCACGGACCGCGAGGCGGTGGGCGCTGGCGCGTGTCACAGAGGCGCACGCCGTGAGCGCGGGCGACCTGCGCCGGCTGCTGAGAGACAAGCGCGTCGTCGTCCTATGCGGGGCGGGCGGCGTGGGCAAGACGACGACGGCGGCGGCCCTGGGCGTGGCCGCCGCGCGCGCGGGACGGCGGGTGCTGGTGCTCACCATCGACCCGGCGCGCAGGCTCGCGGAGACCATGGGGCTGCAGGAGAGCGGCCCCGAGCCCACGTCCATTCCCCCCGAGCGCCTCTTCGCCGCTGGCCGCCAGGGCCCGGGCCTCCTGGATGTGTGGATGTTGGACCCCCGAGCCATCTTCGAGCGCATGGTGCACCGGCTGGCGCCCACGCCCGAGGCGGCGCGCGCGATTTTCGACCACCGCCTCTACCGCTTCCTGTCGGAGCTGGTGGCGGGCGTGCAGGAGTACGCCGCCGCCGAGGCCCTGGACGGCTTCCTCGAGGATGGCCGCTACGAGCTCATCCTGCTGGACACGCCGCCCAGCCGGCACGCGCTGGACTTCCTGGACGCGCCCGGCCGGCTGGCGCGCTTCCTGGATGAGCGCATCGTGTCGCTGTTCGGCCCGGAGAAGCGGGCGCGCGGCGGGCGGCTGTGGCACGGCGCGCAGGTGGTGGTGGACCGCGTCCTGGCGGGCATCTTCGGCGCGGGCTTCACGCAGGAGATGCGCGGCTTCATCGGCGCGTTCGGCGGCCTCTTCTCCGGCATGCGGCTGCACACGGAGCGGCTGCACCAGCGCCTGGCCTCGCCGGACGCGGCCTTCCTGCTGGTGACGTCCCCTGAGCCCGCCTCCCTGCGCGAGGCCACCTGGTTCCGCCAGACGCTGTCCGCGCGGGGCCTGCCCTTCGCGGGCTACGTGCTGAACCGGAGCTGGGCCCATGACGACGTGCTCGCGGCGCCCGAGGCCCTGCTGGAGCACGCGGGCGGCGACCGCCACGTGGAGCACGCCGTGGCGGCCCTGTCACGCCTGGCCGCGGTGGAGCAGGCGCGCGCCAAGGCCCACCAGGACGTGCTCGACCGCCTCACCCGGCACCTTCCCACCGGGACGCTCGCGGTGGCCGCGCCGGACGCGGGCGCGGAGTTGGAGGAGTTCAGCGGCCTGGTCCGCCTGGGAGACGCGCTGGCGGCGGGGTGAGGAGCGCCAGGGAGGGGCAGGCACCCGCTCGCTCGGACGCCCGCACCTTGGAGGCGCGCGGCCTCACCACCAGCGTTGCAGGTTGAACCCCACTGCGCCCGAGGAGCGTCATGGCCCACAGAAGCATGGACAACGGCAGGGATGAACCCCACCGCGAGGCGGACGTGGCGCCTCCAGGCTCGCGGGAGCGCGCCGAGTCCGACCTCACCGGCTGGAACCCCGCCCGCGACGAGGAGGCCTCCACCCGCCAGGGCCGCTACCACCGCGCGGCGACGATGCGCATGGCCAGGCCGCGCACCCAGGTGGATGACGGGCCTCGCGAGGACATGAACGGCACGCCCCCGGAGGGCAGCGGCCCCTACGGCCGGGACGACCGGGACAGCCACTATGCCAGCGGCAAGGGCCCCCGGCACGACACCGGGGAACAGGACGTCGAGTTCTCCCGCCAGCGCGCCGACTACCGGTCCTGGGACCGCACCGGCTACGGCGGCGGTGGCGACGAGCCCTCCCGCACGCAGGCCCCTCAGGGAGAGTCCTACCGCGACGTGCGCTTCCATGGCCGTGAGCGCGCCTTGCACGGCGAGGAGCGCCATGGCGACCCGCGCCCCCACTACCGGATGGACCGGAGCGCTGCCCATGGCCCGGGCCGCGACGAGGCGAGCACCTACCGCGGGGAAGGCGCGGCGTCCGCTTCAGCCCGTGACGAGGCGAGCACCCATCGCTGGGCTGGAGCAGGCGCGCCTTCGTCCTCCGGCGCGCGGCGTGACGGCGCCAGCAGCCAGGTCTACACCGCCGTCGCGGGCCGCACCCGCCACGGCCGCTGGCGTCACGAGCCGCTGATGGCCCGCGAGGTGATGACGCGCAACGTGCGCACGGCGCGCCCGGAGAGCCCGCTGCGGGACGTGGCGCAAATCATGAAGGACGAGTCCTGCGGCGTCGTCCCCATCGTGGACGAGCGAGGCCGGCTGGTGGGCATCGTCACCGACCGGGACCTGGTGGTCCGCGCCCTCACGGGAGGCCGCGCACCCGAGCAACTCCGCGCGTCCGACGTGATGACGGATGACGTGGAGGCCGTCACGCCGGACGACACGCTCCATGACGTCATCGGGCTGATGGGGCGCCGTCAGCTGCGCCGCATCCCCGTGGTGGAGCGCGACGACGGCGTCGTGGGCATCATCTCCCTGGGCGACATCGCGCTGCGCGCCGACCACGACGAGGAGCTGCAACAAGCCCTGGAGCGCATCTCCTCCAGGCGCTCCTTCTGGAGCCGGCTCGGCTGAGCGACGCCGCGGCGCCCTTCGGGTGCGGGCGGGCCTGGTGTCGGGCCCACCCGCGCCCGGCGCATGGCTCACGCCACGCCGGTCAGCACCACGGAGTCGCCTGTCTCCGACACCGTGAACTTCTTGAGGGGCATCGTGGCCGGGCCCTGCGTCACCGCGCCGTCCCGCGTGAAGATGGACGCGTGGCAGGCGCAGAACAGGTCCGCCTCCTGCTCGCGGTAGTTCACCTCGCAGAAGGCGTGGGTGCACACGGAGTCCACCGCCGACAGCGAGCCGTCCTGCAAGCGGAACACGAAGATGCGCTTGCCGTACCCGGACGGCACCCCCGTCACCGAGCCGCCCACGTCCCGCAGCTGGGGGAACTGGCTGAGCGGGAACACCACCTGCCCGTTCACCGCGGGCGGGAAGTCGCTCTGGCCCGCGCGCAGGTTGATGCGCAGCACGCCGGTGTTCGGGTTGTACTCCGCCGCGAACGTCTGCAGCGGCACGGTGGCCGGCCGCTGGAGCACCGCGCCATCCGTGGCGCTGAAGCGCGACAGGTGGCAGGGGCAGATGACGTCCTTGCCGTCGAAGCCCAGGGGGCAACCGACGTGCGTGCACAGCGACGACAGCACGGAGAAGTCGTCCGGCGCGCCGTCGTCCTTGGAGTGCACCACCAGCAGCGGCACCTGCTCACCCGGGACGCGCACCGTCAACGCGCCGCCCACGGGCTCCAAATCCGGATAGCGCGACACCAGGATGTCCACTGTTCCCGCATCGCTGGCCGTGACGTCCGTCACCGGAGCGGGGTTGATGTCCGGCGCGCAGCCCGGCAGCGTCGTCGCCGCCGCGCTCGCCGCGCCTGTTCCCAGAATGCCCTTGAGGAATCCTCGTCGCGTCGAACTCACGTACCCTCCACCTCGAATACCAGCTTGGGCTCCAGCACCAGGACGTCGTCCACCTTCACCATCAGCAGCGACGGGCGGTTGACGTTGTAGGCATCCAGGCTGATGTCGAAGCTGCCCTCGGCCACCGCCTCCTTCTCCGACTTGAACAGCACCGTCATCGGAATCTCCACGGTCTTCTTCACGCCGTGGAACGTCAGCTGGCCCTTCACCTTCACCGGCACCTTCGCCGGGAAGCTGGTGGGCGGCTTCACGCCGGTGGCCACGCCCTTGAAGTCGATGATGGGGAACTTCGCCGCGTCCGTCGTCTCCATCATGTGCGCGTCGCGGTTGGCGTTGCCCGAATCGAAGTCCTTCACGTTGGCGCGCACCGCCACCTGGAGCGTGCCGTCCGGCAGCAGGCGGGCCTTGCCGTCACTGGGCGGCGCCTTGCCCACCACCTCATGCAGCTTGTGCTTGAGCTTGTAGGTGAGCGAGCTGGCGTCCTTCTTGACGCTGTACGTGCGGGCCTGCGACTGCGCGACTGCGGGCAGCGCGAGCACCAGGGTGGCGAGCAGGGCGATTCGTCGAGCAATCACGTCAACCTCCAGGGAACCACTACGAAAGGCATGCGCTTCAGAAGAACAGCGTGAAGACGCCGGCCGACACCGCGCCCAGCGTCACGTAACCGGAGATCTGGTGCGCGGTGGCCAGGTCCGTCTCCGACAGCCGGCCGAAGCGGTCCGTGGCCATGATGCCCAGGACGATTTGCGCCACCATGCCGACGGTGGCGAGCGCCATGAACAGCTTGTGGACGGTGATGGTGTCCCACTGGAACGTCTCCTTCTCGAAGGGTTCCGGCGCCAGCACCCCCAGCAGGCCCACGGTGGCGAACAGCGCCGACGTGCCAATGGCGAGCCCCCGGTGCAGGCCCAGCAGGTTGCGGTCATCACCGCCGCCGCGGAACGAGTCGTTGAACTGGAGCTGCCCCACCACCGTGGTGCCGACCAGGCCGGCGGCCATCGCGAAGCCCAGGCCCTGGTGCAGCTTGAGCATGGTGCGGCGCCGGCCGATGCGCTTCTCCAATTCCGGGTCCACCTGCGCGGCGGCCGCGGCCTCGGCGGGCTCCAGCAGGTCGAAGTCCAGCGAGTCCCCCCCTTCCGCCGCGGCGCCGGACTCCTTCTGGACGGTAGGCGCGTCGTCCGTCGGAGACAGGGGCCTGGCGGGCTCCACCTGCATCATGGGCTGGGCGGGCTGAAGCTCCGGGGCGTCCACGGCCGGCGCGGCCTTCTTGGCCTTCTTCGCGGGCTTGCGCTTCGACGTGGCCCTGGTCGGCTTCGCCGCCTTCCTCTTCGTGGCCTTCGCCTTCGTGGCCTTCGTCTTGGAGGAGGACTTCACCGCCCGGGTCTTTTTCGCGGACTCGGTCTGGCGCTGCTGGGCCCAGGCGGTTTGGGGTGCGGCAATCAGCGACAGGACGATGAAGAAGGCAGCGAAGCGGGTCATCAGGCTTTTCCGTGTAGACGCAAGGCAAACTGCCGGGTCAGGACCGGTCATCCGAGCTCGTGTCCTCCGCCACACCATCACCCACCCACCTTCTCCGAGGACGGAGCAAACGCTAGCGCGTCCGGGCTTTCCGGGAAACGCACCGCGTCGAACGGTACCGCCTAAAAATCGGCGGACCGGCATCATTTTCCGCGATCCCTATCCGGACAGCGTCGGCAGTCCGGGGACGCGGCGGCTGACGGTAGCGTCCGCGCTTGGGAATCGGGAGGTGTCTGAAGGTCACGGCCCAGTGTCGGGCAACGGCCAGGGGTGGAGGGCGCGACCGGGCTGGCGAGCCCGGCGGCTCACTTCACAGGGAACAAATCGACGCCCCGGGCGGGGCGGCCGCACGCCTCACGCGGGGGTGGTGGCGGGGACTTCCGTGCGCGGCGCGCTGCCGGCGGTCAGCTCCAGGCCGAGTGCGTGCGGATCAAAGTACGCGTAGAAGCGGCGGATCCGGTCGCCATCCCACTCGATGATGGACACGCCCTCATAGGCCACCGCCGCGCCGTTGTGGGCGGTGCCCTGCGTCTCCCATTCGAGCGCGACGCGGGAGCCCGCCTCAATCATGTTGCGAAAGGTGGACTCCACGCGCTGCAGCGTGCCCTTGTATTCACGCCAGAACCGCCGGGCGCCCTCCTGGCCGGAGAAGACCTGCGGCGAGGCCACGTTGCTCACCTGCGCGTCGTCACTGAAGAGGGAGACGAGGGCCTCCATGTCGCCTTCCTTCTCCAGCTTCGCCAGTGCATCCACGAACCGCTGCGCTCGCTCCATCGCCATGCGCTGCCTCGCTCCTCGTGAGAGAGTCACTCAGGGGAAGGGTGCGCACGCCTTCGGGACATGGCCCTCCAGAAGGGCCCGGCGCCTCGCTCTCCGGGCGGTCGCGCGGGGGACTCGCCGCAGGGCCCGGTGGTGGACGCACGTCTGACCAGGTCCGTGGCCTCAGCGCGGCAAGGCCCGGGTCCACGCCTCCCGATTCCACCCTTCCTTCGCGTAGGCCGCTCGCGTGGACTCAGGCAGCGCGTCCCACGTCGTGCGGGATGCCAGCTCGGCCGGCGGATGGAAGACGCCCCGGTGCTCGCGGTCGACGGCCTGCCGAGCCCGCTCCGCCGTCAGCCCCTTCATGGAGAAGCCCGCCTCGACGCTGGCCTGGCTCCCATCCGCCTTGAGCTTCGCGGACACGCCGCCCCCGAGCTCCGCCTTCCTCGAGTTGAGCGTCGCCTGTACCTGGAACAGCGTGCCGACGCCCACCGCGACGCGCTGCTCGCCGTCCGAGGCCAGGCTGAGCTCCACGAGTCCCAGGTTCACCTTGACCTTGCCCTCCGTCTCGCCCGAGCTGTCATGTGACACCTCGACGCCCACGGGGCCCGCGCGCGCGGCGACGCCCACGTCCCCCTTCAGCGCCCCGTGTCCCCGGGTGTCGAGCGCCGCCTTCGCGCTCCACTGGGCGCGCTCGCTGCTGACGCCCACCTTGCCGTGGAGCTGCACCGTCCCCGCGGCGCGCTCCCCGGAGAGCTCCCGCTGCCGGGCGCTGACGTGTTGCAGCGGCAGGTTGAGTGTCTTCGGCTGGCCGATGCCCGCCTTCCAGGCCGCCTCGTAGTCCCGCCGCGACGGGTCCTTCCACTCGAGGCCCAGGAGGGATGCGGGCAGGTGCGCGGCGCGTGGCGGCCCCAGCGCGCCCAGCTCCTGGAGGCTCTGGGCCCCATCCACGGCGCGGGCATACCGGCCGAGGTATTCGGCGTGCGCCCGGTAGAAACCCGCGCCCGCGTCGATGGCGTGTGCGTTCACCGCGTCACGCATCGCCCCCGGCAGCCGCCGTTCGTTGACGAAGACGTCCGGCACCGCCGGGTAGCCCAGGGGGCCCACCGGGCCTGACTCCCCGTTGCGCCGCTGGAGCACGCCCTTCGACTCCGCCTGCTCCAGGAACGCGAGCCGCGAGCCCGCGTCTTGCGCCTTCACGTATGCGTCCAGCAGGCCGCCGTGCTGCAAATGCTCCAGCGCGGCCCGGTAGGTGCCCGCCGGGAGACTTCCCAGCGTGGTGTGCACCGCCCGCACGTCATCGGCGCCGACGGTCCAGTTCTCCAGGCCCCGCGTCAGGCGCGCGCGGAGGCCTTCGAGGACGTCCGGGCGCGACCAGCCTCCCAGCACGGCCAGCTCCCCCGCGGACCGGGCAGGGCCCGCATCCGCGGGTGTGGCTCCGCGAGCCGGGGGCTCCGGCGGCTTCGCGGTGGAGCCGTCGAAGGCGCGCACCTCGTTGCGCTGGGGGGACGCCTGCGCGCGGGGCTCCGCGGCGCGTGCCGGAGACGGGGGCCCCGCTGTGGCCTCCGCGGGGATGTCGATGGTGGACAGCGAGGAACCGCCGGACGAATCGATACGAGGCATGGGGACGCGCTCCGGAAAGGAACGGCCTGTCCGATGCAGCCAGCGCACCAGGGTGCCTCCCGGGGCCACGCGCGTCCGGTGGTCGCCCCGGCTGGACGTGGCATCTCCCCAGTGGGATGGGGCTCGCCCGAAACGCGACGGGGACCGGGGCCTTGCTGGCCACGGTCCCCGCTTCACCGCACCGCGCGTTGGGAGCGCGGGCTCAGAAGACGTTCTGGGCGCGGCGGTAGTACATCTCGCGGTCCGCCAGGCCGTTGTAGCCCCCGTTGATGCGGCGGGTGACCTCGCGGAAGTTGCCCGCGTCCGCGTAGGTGTTGAGGTTGCGCGACGACCAGTACCAGCCGGCGATGCGGAACGCGACGTCCGGGTCCTTGGCGCGCTGGGGGTTGCCCTCCAGGTCGATGCCCAGCGCCTGGCCCGCGGCGCGGTAGTTGGCGCGGCCCGTGAGCTGGATGGGGCCACGGCCCTTGTAGCGGACGCCGTCGCCCGGCTGGGTGTTGCCCAGGTCCCTGCGCCCCTCGTAGGCGGCGCCGGAGGCAATCTCCTCCATGTAGCGGAGCTGGCCGCTCTCGTGCGCGAGCTGCGCCAGGAAGGCCGCCTTACGCATGGGCGTGGTGATGTTCGCCTCCGCCATGGCCCGGTTGAGGTGGGGCAGGTACTGCTCCGCCTTCGCCTGGGACAAGTTGGGCATCACCGCCCGGAGCTGCTGCACCGTCACGCCGGCGGAGCCACCGGTCGGCGGCTTCGGGCCACCCACGCCCCCCACCGGCGGCTGGTTCGGCGTCGGCCGGGTGGGCGACGCACCGCCCCCGCCCGGAATCGTGAGCCGCTGGCCCACGTAGATGAGGTTGGGGTTGGAGATGTTGTTGGCCTTGGCCAGCGCGCTCACCGACGTGCCATGCCGGCCCGCGATGCCGCTGAGCGTGTCACCCGACTTCACCGTGTACGAACCGCCGCCCGAGGAAGGCGCCGGGCTGCTCGGCGCCGCGCCGCCCGTCCCCGGAATCGTGAGCCGCTGGCCCGCGTAGATGCGGTCCGGGTTGGAGATGTTGTTGGCCTTGGCCAGCGCGCTCACCGACGTGCCATGCCGACCGGCGATGCCGCTGAGCGTGTCACCCGACTTCACCGTGTAGCTGGAAGCCGCCCGGCCCCCACCCGAGGCGCGAGGCGCGTCGAAGCCGTCCGGGATGCGGAGCTGCTGCCCCGCGTAGATGAGGTTCGGGTTGGAGATGCCGTTGCTCTTCGCGAGCGACGACACGGAGGTCTTGAAGCGCTGGGCCAGCGCGCTGAGGGTATCGCCACGGCGAACGGAGTAGGTCGTCACGGGGGGGCAGACTCCTGAAAACAGAGAGGCGACGTGCCTACATTTTCGTAACGACTGAGAGGATGTTTCCCCGTAAGAGCTGTTATTTATGTATAAACTAATGCAGAATCACTGAAATCACGGAATTGTGACAGCCAGGATGTCGCACCCCCACGGCCGCGCTTGTGTGACTCCGGGGGTTCCGTTACCTCCGGGGCCATGTCCGCTGACTCCGTCCTTCCGGCCCCAGGGGCCCGTCTCACGCAGCGCCCGGGGTTCTGGGCAGGTGTCGCCGTGGCCGCGCTTGGCGTCACCGCCGCGACGGGGAGCATGCTGATCCGTGGCCAGGGCAGTGGCGCCCTGCCCCAGCTGGGCGCGCTGCCGGACTTCACCTTCACCCGGCATGACGGCCAGCCCTTCGGGAGCACCCAGCTCCGGGGCAAGCCCTTCGTGGCCAACTTCATCTTCACGCGCTGCCCCACCATCTGCCCGGCCTTCACGCGGAAGATGGTGGGCGTGCAGGACGCCACCGCGTCCTTCGGGGCCGGGCTCCAGCTGGTGTCGTTCTCCGTGGATCCGAAGTACGACACCCCGGAGCGGCTCACCGAGTATGGCGAGCGCCACGGCGCGGACTTCTCCCGCTGGAGCTTCCTCACGGGCGACTACGAGCAGCTGAAGGAGACCATTGTCCAGGGCTTCAAGGTCAGCATGGGCCGTGAGCCCGGAGCGCCCGAGGACGACCTGCTCTCCATCTTCCACGGGACGCACTTCGTGCTCGTGGACGACGCCGGGCAGATTCGCGGCTACTACGACAGCGCGGACAGCGACTCCACCGAGCGCCTCATCCGCGACACCCGCCGGCTGGCCCAGACAGGGCACTGAGCACCGCGGCGGTGGCCGCGCCAGCCCGCAAAGCCGAAGGGCCGGCCCCGCAGCTTCGCGGGAGACCGGCCCTGGGGCTCGCTACCAGTTCGCGCCAGGGGCGCGGATCATCACTCCACGAAGCGGGCGTGGTTCTGCGCGATGATGTTCTGGAAGTTCTGCTGACCCAGCGGGTTCTCCACGAAGGCGCCGACCTTGTCCGCCGCGCCCTTGACCGTCTGCGCGATGTTGGTGATGTCCTGCACCTTGGGGGCAATCTTGGACAGGAAGCCCAGGCTGCCCAGCGTGCCCTCACCCAGGAAGGACGAGGCGCCCTGCTTCACCAGGTTCTCCACCGTGGGGCCCAGGAACTTGCCGACCAGGGGCAGCTTGCCGACCTTCTCACCGATGAACTTGGCGATGGGGTCCACCAGCGAGCTCAGGGGCTTCTGGAGGAACTCCATGGCCTTGCCGCCGATGTTCGCGATGCCACCGGCAATCTTGCTCACCGTGCTGGCGACGTTGCTGATGACCTTCGTAACGGACTTGAGTGCGCTGCCCATGGTCGTGCCCCTTGAATTCTAGATGCCTGGAAGGCGGAGATTTGTGCCGGAAGGAAAACTCGAAAGGATTCTCGGTGCATGTGGGGAATTGTTTCCTCCCACCTTTTTCGTCGAATTTTCCCCTCCGGCCGCTGCCCGTGGTTTCAGGAATTACGGACGGTTACCACCGCTGCTGCCCTTCTTGAGCTGATCCATCAGCTCCTGGCGGGCGGCAGGATCTTGCGGACCGGTGGGGGCGGCGCCGCCCACGGGGGGGGCGGTGAGGGACGGCTTGCCGGCGGTGGAGGCCTTGTCCTGGGTGAACTTGGAGGCCTCGAAGTCCGGGGGGGAGCCGGGCAGCTCGCCCTTCATGCCCTTGATGAGGATGTTGGCGGCCTCCTCGGCGGAGAGGGGGTTGAAGCCGTTGCGGCGCAGCTCCTCGTCGGAGATGACGGCGACCTCGGCCTCCTTGTCCTTGTCCTGGGCGTACTTGAGGACCAGCTCCACGTAGTCCTCGAGCTTCATGCTCACGGCCTCGGCGATCTTCTTCGTCTCCGGGTCCTTGAGCAGCTCCGCGCGAACGACCTCGATGGGCCGCTTCAGGCCGCGCTTCGGCTTTCCGGTGTTGTCCTGGGACATGCTCTTGCTCCGAGAAGGAAATGGGACAGTGCGCCGGACTCTAGCCCAGTTTCCCCGCTTCACACATTCCCGCCCACCTTGGAATGCGGGGGCCGGAGCGGGGGAGACGGCTTCACGCCCGTGTGCCCGTGACTACCTTTGGCGGCAGCGAAGGACAGCCAGAGAGACGAGGCACGCCATGGCGATTTCCAAGCGGGGGCTGGTGGACAGGGTGAAGGAGGTGGCCGTCGAGGCCGGCACGCGCGGAGCGCGGGTCCTCCTGGGCACCGCGGTGGTGACGGCTCGGGGGGTAGCCAACCTCCAGTCCAGGATTCGGGGCACGCCGACCCGAGGCCGCGTGAAGTCGGCGGGGACGCGGGGCACGGCCAAGGCGGCCCGCGGCGTCATCGAGAGTGGCAAGCCCACGAAGACGCCGGCGCGCCGCAAGTCACCGTCCGCCAAGACGGCCTCCGCGGCGGGAGCGAGCAACCCGGTGGGCCGCAAGTCCGTGCCCGCCCAGGCCGCCGCCGCCAGGCGCGGCGCCGCGAAGAAGGCGCGCCCCGCCACCAAGACGAAGCGCGGACAGAAGCACCGGCACTGAGGCGAGGCCTCAGCGGGCGGCGTTCCTGGACACGGCCTTCGCGCGCGCGCCGCCGCTCACCTTCTTCTGCTTGGGAGCGATGCGCGTCACCGTGCCCGGACGCCGGGCAATGGCCGCCTCGCGGGCCGCTTCCTCGGCGGCGCGGGCCACGGCGGCCTTCAGCGCGAGCTGTTCGGCCTGCTGTGCCCAGCGGTGCTTCAACACGTCCCGCAGCCCGTCCTTCTGCAGGTCCACCTGGGCCTTGTGCAGGCGGTAGTGCAGGTCCTCGCGCAGCGTGCCGCGCGCCAGGGCCGCGTCCGCCGAGCCGGAGACGCCCAGCACCAGCTTCGGCCGCTCCTCCTGCGTCCGCAGGCACTGCAGCAGGACGAACTGCGCGTCCCGCCCCAGCTTCGCCACGTCCGGGATGAACACCACCCCGTTGGGCTGCCGGAGCGCCTGCGGCAGCTCCGCCGCCTGCCGCACCTCCGCCAGCTCCACGTTGAAGTTGCGCGCGGCTTCCTGCGCCCAGCTGCGCCGCTCCTCTTCCGTGCCCCCATGCAGGAGCAGCGAGGAACGGTTACAGACGAGCTCCACTTCACGATAACCCTGCGGTGTCACCGGCGGCCCCCCTGCGTCTGGAAATGCGTGATTTCTAGATGCTAATCCAGACGTGCCCTTTCGGGCACGTCGGAGCCGGCACCACCTGATAATCCTTTCATGTAATGACAGGTGTTCCCGCTGTCTGGAACACCTGCCTCAGGCGGAGGGCACCACCATGACGGGCCGGCGGCAGCGGGCCACCAGCTCATGGGCCACCTCGCCCTCCAGGGCGTCCCGCAGCCGCGAGGGCTCCAGGGACGTCCCCACGCACACCAGGTCCACCCCCTCGCGCTCCGTGGCCTGGCAGATGGCCAGCGTCACGTCCTCGCCCGTCACCCCCTCCACGCTCCAGCGCACGGCCTGGGCGGTCTCGTCGCGCGGCACCAGCGCCCACAGCCGCTGGAGCACCCCTTCCCGGTCCCTCACGGGCTCGGGCAGCACGCCGTAGTGGTCCGCGAAGCCGCGGTCCTCCAGCTTGCGGCGGTGGACGTGCAGCAGGTGGACCCGCCCCCCCGGCCCCACCAGCGTGCGCGCCTGGAAGATGGCCTTGGCGCTGGCCTCGGAGAAGTCCACGGGCACCAGCACGCTGCGCGGCGCGCGGTCCGCGCGCCGGGCCTGCACCATGGGCGGCACACACACCACGGAGTGCGCCGCGTGCCGCAGCACGCCCGCGGACACCGAGCCGTGCCACAGCCGCTTCACCCCGCTGCGCTGGTGCGTGCCCACCACCATCAGGTCCACGCCGCGCGTGTGCGCCACGTGCATCAGGTGGTCCGCCGGACGGCCGAAGCCGGGCTCCAGCACCACCTCCACGCTGCCCTCGCCCACGAGCTCGCCCACCTGCTCGCGCACCTCGCGTTGCAGCACGCGCTCCACGATGGGGTCCAGCGCCTCCATGTCCTGCAGCCCTGGCTCCAGCAGCTCCACGTGCACGGGGCTGTGGATGCCCAGCCGCTCCCGCTCGTCCATGGGCGAACACACGTAGGTGGCCAGCACGTCACACGGCCCCACCCGGCGCAGTTCGCGCAGGAAGGCCACCGCGGCGCCCGTGGTGGAAGAGCCGGGGTCCACGCCCACCAGCACCAGCAGCCGCCTGCGGCCCCTGGCCCAGTCGGTCAACGCGGTGTCGCTGCGCACGGCCAGCACCGGCGCGCAGCCGTAGCGGGACAGGCGTTCGGGCACCGTGGCCCGCCGCCACGCCGAGGTGCGCCAGCCGGACGCGGCCACCACAATCCACCGCGCCTGCCGGCACTCCTCGTCGCTCAGCACCTCGTCGGCGGGGGTGCCCGTCTGCAGCCGGTAGCGCACCACCCGCGCGAGCGCCTCGAGCCGCGCAGCCTCCGCCTCCAACCGCTGCTGGGTGAGCGTCAACGCGCTGGAGCCGTCGTCGAGGAAGGCGTCGCCCTCCGCGACGCCCAGGAGCAGCAGCGGCTCTTGCAGCCGTCCCGCCACGGCCGCCGCCACGTGGGCCGCCGCGAGGGACTCAGGGGACAGGTTGGTGACACACACGATGGCCATGGCTGCCCTCCAGGTTCGGGAAGACCCTTCCCCGTGAAGGAAACGATGGCCATGGCGACGCCAGGGAGCGGGCACCCGCGCCACGCTGGCTCGCTCCAGGGCCCGGCGCACACCGCGGACGTGGGCTCGCGGGGCATGGACACGCCCCAGCGCCTGCCCGCCCGGCGCGTGCGCTAGCGCGCCACCTTGGGCGCGGCGTGCCCGTCGTGGTTGGTGTGGTCCTGCTCCTCGCCCGAGCCGCCCCGGTCATCGCTCTTGCCGAAGGTGGCCAGGAAGACCTCCTCGCCGTTGCTCGTGTAGCGGTACACCCGGCCCCACGGGTCCAGCGGCACGGAGGGCAGGTACGCGGGCACCAGCAGCGCCTCCACGTCCGCGTCTTCCGGCAGGCTCCCCTTGTCCGCGAGGTAGCGGCCCAGGGCCTCCTCCAGCACGGCGAAGTCCTGGTGGATGCGGTCGGCGTGCACGGCCTTGGAGCCGCTCAGCGCGCCCACCAGGACGGCGACCACCAACCCGAGTCCGAAGACGAGCCCCACGAACAGCACGGGGGAGCGGCGGGACGGAGGGGGCTCGTCAGACGAGGCGTTCATGACACCTTCCTATAGCCCCTTTCCGCTCGCGAGGCGCGCGTGGACTTCACCCCTTACAGGGCACGGAACAGTGGAACGGGCTGCTGCTTGCCCTTCAGCCGCACGGGAGGCAGGTCCTCGAAGGCCGTCTCGTTGGCGTCCACCAGCTCACGGGTGCGCTCCCCCACCAGGATTTCCCCCGGGCCCGCCAGCGAGCACAGCCGCGCGGCCACGTTCACCGCGTCACCGATGCAGGTGTACTCGGCGCGCACCGTGCTGCCGATGTTGCCCGCCACCACCACGCCCGAGTTGATGCCGACGCCCAGCTCCAGCACCAGCGGCTGGCCCTCGCGCCCGCCCGCCGCCCACTCCGCCTCCGCCTCGATGCGCAGGTCCGTCAGCGCATCCATCATCATCTTCGCGGACTGGAGCGCACGCAGCGCGTCATCCGGACGGGCCACCGGCGCGCCGAAGACGGCCATCAGCCCGTCACCCAGGAACTTGTCCAGCGTGCCGCCGCAGGTGAGCACCGCGTCCGACATCCGCCCGAGCACCTGGTTGAGCACCCCCACCACCTGCTCCGGCGGCAGGCTCTCCGCCAGGCCGGTGAAGTTGCGGAGGTCCGCGAACAGCAGCGTCACCTCGCGCTTCTCGCCGGTGAGCACCACCGCGTCCGCGCTCTTGAGGATTTCCTCCACCACCGCGTCGGACGTGTAGCGCGCGAACAGCTTGCGCATGCGCTCCGTCTCGCCCGTGCGGCGCACCACGCTTTCGATGCGCGCGGCCAATTCGTCCATGGACGCGGACTTGTTGACGTAGTCATCCGCGCCGGCGCGCAGGCCGCGCACGCGCTCCGCCTCCACGTCGTTGGCGGTGAGGATGATGACGGGCACCGCGTGGCTGGGGCCTTCCTTCAGGCGGCGGCACAGCTCCACGCCGTCCAGGCCGGGCATCTCCAGGTCACTGAGGACGATGACGGGCTGGATGCGGCCCATGCTCTCCAGGGCCTCGAACGGGTCCTGGAAGCAGAGGACCTCGTAGCCCAGCGCCACCAGGCCCTCCTGCACGAAGGCGCAGGCCAGCGGGCTGTCGTCCACCACCACCACGCGGCGGCGGCCGTCGGAGGAGGGACGCGGCAAATCCTGCCGCCCGGCGATGCGGTTCTGCAGCCCCAGCGCCTCGTAGATTTGCTTGTAGGTGCAGTGGCCCAGCTCCACCAGGATTTCGCCCAGCTTGCGGCCGTCGCGGCGCTGACGCGCGAGCGCCTCGTCGAGCTGCGCCAGCGTCACGTACTTGAGCCCCACCAGCAGCTCGCCCAGCGCGGGCTGCAGGGGGCTCTTGTCCTGGTGCAGCCCGAGCGCCTCTCCCAGCGCGTCCTGAATCTGCTCCCGCGTGACGTAGCCCAGGGAGATGAGGGCTTCCCCCACGCGCTGCCCGGTGAGGGCCTGGAGGGCGAGCGCCTCCTGCACCTGGCTGGGCGAGACAATCCCCAGCTTGAGCAGCAAGTCACCAAACAGGGGGCTGGGAGCACTCATGGTGGGCGAGCGTACCCCACACCCCCCACCCACGGGGAGCCCGGGACTCATGGACGCCCGCGCGGCGCCACCACCCGGAGGTCCATCCGGCGGTTGGCCTCGCGTCCGTGGGAGGTCTCATTCGACTCGACGGGCTTGTCCGGGCCGAACCCCCACGCCTCCAGCCGGTCCGGCGGGACACCCCGCGCCACCAGGTAGTCCCGCACCGCCTCCGCGCGCGCCAGCGTCACCTCCCGCTGCACGTCCGATTCCCCGCGGTTGTCGGTGTGGCCCTCGATGGCGATGACGCCCAGCCGCGGGTGCAGCAGCAGGACTTCGGCCACGTTGTCGAGCGCCGGCTGGACGCGCGGCTGGAGGGTGGCGGTGCCGGGCGCGAAGGTGATGCGCTCCAGCAGCTCCAGCCGGTCCGGGCGGATGACGACGCGCTGCTTGCGCGCCGCCGGGCAGCCCTGGTTGTCCAGCGCGCCCCGCTCGCGCGGGCAGTTGTCCCGGTGGTCCGCCACGCCGTCGCCGTCCACGTCCCGCTCCGGGCAGCCCCGCAGCGAGGGCAGGCCCTCCTCGTCGGGACAGGCGTCCTCTTCATCCGGCACGCCGTCCCCATCCGCGTCGCGGACGGGGCACCCCTCGCGCGAGGCGGGGCCGGGCTCCTCCGGGCACTTGTCCGCCGCGCCCTCCACCCCGTCGCGGTCCGGGTCGTCGACGGGGCAGCCTCGCCGCTCCAGCAGGCCGAACACCCGCGGGCAGGCGTCCTTCGCGTCCTCCACGCCGTCCTCGTCCGAGTCGCGGATGGGGCAGCCGTCCCGCGAGGCGGGCCCGGCGCGACGCGGGCACGTGTCCAGCGCGTCCTCCACGCCGTCCCCGTCCGTGTCCTTCGCGGGGCAGCCCTGGAGCCTCGCGAGCCCGCGGATGGTGGGGCAGGCATCCTCCCCATTGCGGACGCCGTCCCCATCCGCGTCCAGGCCCGGCTCCAGCGCGGGCGCGTGCCGGCAGCCCGGGGCGGCCATGGCCAGCACGGCGGCGAGCAGGGCCAGTCGGTGGAGTGCGCGCGTCTTCATCCGCGGAACCAGAGCGCAGCGAGTGCGGGCTGTCCAGACGCTCACGCTGGCAGGGGCAGCTCCACGGTGAAGGTGGAGCCCTTGCCCGGCTCGCTCGCCAGGTGGATGCGGCCGCCGTGGGCCTCGACGATGCGCTTGGTAATCCACAAGCCCAGGCCCAGGCCCTTGAAGTGCTGCACCGACGCGGAGCGCTCGAACTGCTCGAAGATGCGCCCCTGCTCCTCCGGCGACACGCCGATGCCCTCGTCGCGCACGGACAGCCGCGCCACCGGGCCCACCGCGTCCACCTCCACCGTCACCGGCCGACCCGCGCCGTACTTCGCCGCGTTGGTGAGCAGGTTCACCAGCACCTGCTCCAGGCGCAGCCGGTCCCACTGCCCCGACACCGGCCTGTCCAGCAGCAGCCGCACCTCGTTGCCCGCCAGCGCCAGCTCCTCGGACATGCGGCCCACCAGCTCGCGCGTCAGCGCCGCCAGGTCCACCTCCTCGCGCTTCAGCCCCAGCCGCCCCGAGCTGAGGCGCGACACGTCCAGCAGGTCATCGATGAGCAGCCCCAGCCGCTGGCCCGCCTTCGCCGCCCGCTCCGCGCGCTCCGCCAGCCCGTCCACGGCCATGGCGTCGCGGGCCATGCGCGCCAGCAGGTGAATCTGGAGCTGGAGCGCGTTCAGCGGCGACTTCAGCTCGTGCCCCGCCACCGACAGCAGCTCGTCCCGCGCCTTCACCGCCTGCGTGGCCGCGCCGTACAGCCGCGCGTCCTCGATGGCCAACGCCGCGCGCGCCGCCAGACTCTCCAGCAGCGCGCGCTCCTCCACCGAGTACTCGCGGCCCCGTGCCTCGCGCATCACCCCCAGCGTGCCCAGCACCCGGCCGCGCACGCCCAGGGGGACGACGATGACGCTGTGGGGCCCGTAGCGCTGGAGGAAGGGCATGCCCTCCGGCACGCGCTCATCGCGCAGGTCCTCCGCCTGGAGGCGCGGGACGAAGAGCGGCTGCCCCGTCGCCGCCACCC
>NZ_JABXEO010000072.1:0-46491 GCF_013372585.1 Myxococcus sp. AM010 | reverse complement strand
AGGTGGCGGTGCCCATCCCCGGCGTGAAGCCGGAGCCCTCCACGTCCAAGCCCACGCCGCAAAAGGGCGAGACGACGGGCGAGGACCGGCGCAAGCGGCTCTTCGGCGCCTTCGACAAGACGGCCAAGGCGGCCGAGCCCGAAGAGGCGGAGGGCGCCGAGGACGGCGACCCGGACGGCGACTCGGCCACCGCGGAAGGCGAGCGCTACTTCGGCCTGCTCCAGTCGCAGGTCCGCCGCCACTACAGCGTGGCGGACACCATCCCCGAATCCGAGCGGCTGCACCTCAAGGCCACGGTGGCGGTGCGCCTGGGCCGCACGGGTGAAGTGCTGGACGTGAATCTCACCAAGGCCAGTGGGAACGACCTCTTCGACTCGGCCGTCGTCACGGCCGTGCGCAAGGCCGCGCCCTTTTCTCCTCCGCCGGACCATCTCCGGGACGCCCTGCAGAAGAGCGGCGTCAACCTGGTGTTCAACGCCCTATGAAAGCCCTGCTCCTCTCCCTGCTGCTCCTCCCCGTCGTCGCGCTCGCGCAGGCGCCCACCATCGAAATCTCCGGCGCCAACTTCCGCCCGCTGCCGGTGGCGGTGCCCGCGCCGCTGACGCAGAACGACGGCGCGAAGGCGCTGGTGGCCCCCTTCGACGCGGCCTTCAGCTTCGACCTGGCCGCCTCCGGCATCCTCCAGGTGCTGGACCGCAAGGGCTTCACGGCGGACGCGAAGGAAGGCATGGCCGCGGCCAGCATCAACTTCAGCCGCTGGGCGGACGTGGGCGCGGAGGCCCTCGTGAAGGTGTCGTTGGCGCAGGATGGCGGCGTGCTGCGCGGGGAGCTGCGCCTGTTCAACGTGGGCACCGGCCGCGAGGACCTGAAGGTGTCCAAGGACGCGCCTGGCGACAACGCCTCGTTGCTGGCGCACCGGCTGGCGGACGCGCTGTACCGGCACTTCACCAAGGAGCCCAGTCCCTTCCTGTCCCGCATCACCTACGTGCGCAAGGCGGGCTCCAACCGCGACGTGTACGTGGCGGACTGGGACGGCGGCAATGCCCAGGCGCTCACCAAGGGCGGCATCAACATCCTGCCCGCGCTGAGCCAGGACGGCTCGCGGGTCGCCTTCACCACGTACCGCAAGAATCGCCCGGACATCTACGTGCAGTCCCCTGGCGGTGAGGCGAAGGCCGTCGTCTCCGGCGGGCAGATGGCCACCGGCGCGGCCTTCTCTCCGGACGGCAAGCGCATCGCGTACTCGCTGGCCGAAGGAGAGAGCGCCCAGGTGTACGTGGCCAACGCGGACGGCAGCGGCGCGCGCGCCATCACCGACACGCCCTATGGCCTCAACACCAGCCCCACCTGGTCGCCGGACGGCAAGCGCATCGCCTTCGTGTCCAACCGGGGCGGCAGCCCGCAGGTCTACATCATGAACGCGGACGGCACGGGCGTGCGCCGGCTCACCTTCCAGGGCAACTACAACCAGACCCCGGACTGGTCGCCGCGCGGGGACCTCATCGTCTTCACCGCTCGCGACGAGCGCAACGCCTTCGACCTCTTCACCGTCAGCGTCGAGACGGGCAAGGTGACGCGCCTCACGCAGGACCAGGGCAGCAACGAGGAGCCCGCCTTCTCTCCCAACGGGCGGCTCATCGTCTTCACGTCCACGCGCAACGGCGGCTCGCGGCTCTACGTCATGACGGCGGACGGCAACAACCAGCTGCCGCTGCGCGCCGAGAAGGGCGTCTACCAGACGCCGGACTGGTCGCCGCTGCCGCAGGCGCAGTAGCCGTCCCCTGGGCCCGTGGGACGCAAGCAGGCGCCCCACGCCCGGCACCAGGACGTCACGTTGACAGGCGGGGCGCGCTCGGGTCGAGTCCACCCGCATGAGCGCGCCCTTCCGCAGCCACTGGAGCCTGGACCCCGAGGTCGTCTTCCTGAACCACGGCTCGTTCGGCGCCTGCCCGACAGCCGTCCTCCAGCGACAGTCCGAGCTGCGCGCGCGCCTGGAGGCCGAGCCGGTGCGCTTCCTCCACCGCGAAATCGAGCCGCTGCTGGATGACGCCCGCGCCGCGCTCGCCACGTTCCTCGACGCGGACGCGGACGACCTGGGCTTCGTCCCCAACGCGACGGCGGGGGTGAACACGGTGCTGCGCTCGCTGCGCTTCGCCCCCGGCGACGAGCTGCTCACCACCGACCACGAGTACAACGCCAGCCGCAACGCGCTGGACTTCGTGGCCTCGCAGTGGGGCGCCAAGGTGGTGGTGGCGAAGCTGCCCTGGCCGGTGCCGTCCGCACAGTCGGTGGTGGACGCGGTGCTGCCCCACGTCACCCCACGCACGCGCCTGTTCCTGGTGGACCACGTCTCCAGCCAGACGGCCCTGGTGCTGCCGCTAGCACAGCTCGTCACCGTCCTGCGCGAGCGCGGCGTGGAGACGCTGGTGGATGGCGCGCACGGGCCGGGCATGCTGCCGCTGACACTGCGCGCGCTGGGCGCCGGCTACTACACGGGCAACTGTCACAAGTGGCTGTGCGCCCCCAAGGGCGCCGCGTTCCTGCACGTCCGGCGTGACCTCCAGCCCGCCATCAAACCCCTGTCCGTGAGCCACGGGCACAACTCCCGGCGGACGGACCGTTCGCGCTTCCGGCTGGACTTCGACTGGACGGGGACACACGACCCGTCGCCCATGCTCTGCGTGCCCGACGCGATTCGCTTCGTGGGCGGGCTGCTCCCCGGCGGCTGGCCGGAGGTCATGGCGTCGAACCGGGCCAAGGTGCTGGCGGCGCGGCGCCTGCTGTGCGCGCGGCTGGGCACCCAGCCCGCCTGCCCCGAGGACATGGTGGGCAGCATGGCCACGGTGACGCTGCCGGACGGCTTCCCTGAAGTCCCCCCGCCCCCGCTCTACGTGGACCCGCTCCACCTGCGCCTGTTCGACGAGTACCGCATCGAGGCGCAAATCACCCCCTGGCCCCGGCCGCCGCACCGGCATGTGCGCCTGTCCGCGCAGCTCTACAACACCCCCGCTGACTACCAGGCCCTGGGTGACGCTTTGGAAGCGCTGCTGCGTTGAGTAGGCTGCCGCGCATGTCGCGCTTCGCCACCATCGACGTTGGAAGCAACTCCGTCCTCCTGCTCGTCGCGGAGCGCACCCCGGAGGGCCGCTTCGAGGCCGTGCGGGAGCGCGCGGAGATCACGCGCCTGGGCCGGGGCGTGGACGCGACGCGCAAGCTCTCCGCCGAAGGCCTGGAGGCGACGCTCCAGGTGCTGGAGTCCTTCGCCCGCGAGGCGCGCGAGCTGGGCGCGGAGGGCCTCGCCGTGTCCGCCACCAGCGCCGCGCGTGACGCGGAGAACGGCGCGGAGTTCCTCGCGGCGGCGAAGGCGCGGGCGGATGTGACGGTGGAAATCATCTCCGGCGCCATGGAGGCGGAGCTCTCCTTCGCCGCGGTGCACGCGGACTTCGCGGCGGACGCGGCGGGCCCCCTGCTGGTGCTCGATATTGGCGGCGGCTCCACGGAGTTCATCTACGGCAACCACGGCGGCCACGTGGACTTCCGCCACAGCTTCGACGTGGGCGCGGTGCGCATGACGGAGCGCTTCGTCGGCTCGGACCCGATGACGTCGGAGGACCGCGCGCGCGTCGAAGCCCACCTGCGCGACACCTTCCGCGCCCTCCCCGCCCCGCCGTCCGGCGCGGCCCTGGTGGGCGTGGCGGGCACGGTGACGACGCTGTACGCCGTGCAGCACGCCATCCACCCCTACGTCGCGGCGCAGGTCCACGGCGGCACGCTGTCCGTGGACGAGCTGTCCGCCCTGACGGACCGGCTGTGCGCCATGCCGCTGGAAGCGCGGCGCGCCCTGCCCGGCATGCAGCCCAAGCGCGCGGACGTCATCCCCGCGGGCGCCCTCATCCTGCTGGAGTCAGTGAAGGCGCTGGGACTGGAGGCCTGCCGAGTCAGTGACAAGGGCCTGCGCTGGGGCCTGCTCGCGCATCGCTTTGGAGCTGGAGCCACCTCTTCATGAACGCCCAACCCGTGGCCTCACCGGCCGCGTCCGCCGTGCCCGCCAGCAACGCGGGTTATGCGCTGTTCATCCTCACCCTCATCAACCTGGTCAACTACCTCGACCGCTACATCGTCGCGGTGGCGCTGCCGGGCATCCAGCAGGAGTTCGGCATCAACGACACCCAGTCCGGCCTGCTGGGCACCATGTTCATCGTGGTGTTCATGCTGGCCTCGCCGCTGGGCGGGTTCCTCGGGGACCGCTACCCGCGGCGGCTGCTGGTGGCGGGCGGAGTGATTCTCTGGAGCCTGGCCACCGGGGCCAGCGGGCTGGCCACCTCGTTCGGCGCGCTGCTCCTGGCTCGCGCGGTGATTGGCATCGGCGAGGCCGGCTACGGCGCGGTGGCGCCCAGCATCATCTCCGACTTGTACCCGCGCACGCAGCGCACGCGGATGCTGGCGTTCTTCTACATCGCCATCCCCGTGGGCGCCGCCGCGGGCTACGGCCTGGGCGGGTGGCTGACGCAGGCGTACTCGTGGCACGTCGCCTTCTTCGCGGGGGGCGTGCCCGGGCTGATTCTGGGCGCCATGGCCTTCTTCATGCCGGAGCCCCAGCGCGGCGCCATGGACGGGCCGGACGCGCAGACGAAGATGCCCTTCATGGTGGGCCTGAAGGGGCTGGCGCGGAACTCGGCCTTCTGGGCGGTGACGGCCGGCTACACGCTGATGACGTTCTCCATTGGCGGCCTGGGCTTCTGGATGCCCACGTACCTGGTGCGCGAGCGCGGCATGGCGCAAGACAGCTCGGGCTTCATCTTCGGCGCGATTACGGCGGTGGCGGGCCTGCTGGGGACGGTGGCCGGCGGCTGGCTCGGCGACAAGCTGGACCGCAAGCGCGAGGGCGGCGGCCTATGGATGTCCGGCATTGGCCTGATGCTGGCGGCCCCGTGCATGTACCTGGCGGTGAACCTGGAGGCCGTGGGCCCCACCTTCGCCGCGATTGCCCTGGCGCAGTTCCTCATCTTCCTCAACAGCGGCCCCATCAACGCGGCCATCGTCAACTGCGTGCCGCCCGCGTTCCGCGCCTTCGCCATGGGCCTGAATGTGCTGTGCATCCACCTGCTGGGTGACGCGATTTCGCCCGCGCTCATCGGCAACATCGCGGACGCGTCCAGCCTGCACACCGCCATCGCGGTGAACGCCCTGCCCGTGCTCCTCGGCGGCTTCGCGCTGCTGCTGGGCGCCCGGCTGTTCCGTGAAGCGGTGCCCCTCGCGCGTCAGGGCTGAGCGGCGGCGTCCAGCCTCGGCCGGTATTCGTCGGCCAGGCGCTCCAGCTCCAAGGCCAGCCGCTCGCCCTCCGCGAGCAGCAGTCCCTTGAGGCGCGCGCGGCTGCCCAGCGTGAAGAACACGCGGATGTCTCGCTGGAGCGACTCCCAGCGCTCGGCGAAGTAGAGGGTGAACAGCGCCAGCGGCGGCACGGCGAGGAAGACTGCCACGGCCAGCAGCGAGCTCCCCCACACCGCCGCCGCGGCCGTCAGCGCGCCCCACCACGCCAGCGCCACCACGAAGGCGGTGAGGAACTTCACCGTGGCCTGCACGTCCAGCTCGGCGTTGCGGCTGGCGAGCCGGGGCAGTTGGTAGGGCAGCCAGAACAGGCCCAGCCCCAGGGCGAACAGCGGCAGGCCCAGCACCAGCGCCAGCACGTTCTTCACCACGAAGGGCACCACGTTCCCCGGGCGGTACACGAGCGCCAGGTCCTCCGGCCCCGCCGCCCGCACCAGCGCCATGCGGTGCCGGAAGGCGGCGAGCTGCGCGCGCAGGGACTCGAAGCGCTCCGGCTCCTGGACGCGGAACATCTGGACGCCGCGCGCCCACAAGCGCAGGCGCTCCGCGTCGAGCGCCCCACCCTGCTTGAAGGCGAAGAGCTGCTCGGCCAGCTGCGCCAGCGGGAGGTCCGCCCACTGCTCCAGGTTGAGCGTCACCGCGCGCAGCCCGCTGGCGATGCGCTCGGTGAGGGCGCGGACGGCGTCGGGCTCCGCCGCGGCGTCCGCGGGCAGGAAGGCCTGCACGTCGATGGCGGGCCCCACGTCGATGAGCACCTCACTGCGGAACACGTGCTTCTCCGCATAGGTGAGCCCCACGGGGACGATGCGCACCGGAGCCCCCGCCTTCGCCGCGCTCAGGGCGATGCGCGCCGCGCCCGTCTTCAGCTCGGCGAGCCCGGGCTCGGAGTGGCTCTTTCCCTCGGGGAAGATGGTGATGGCGCGCCCCTGCACCAGCGCGCCCTTCGCGGCGTCCAGCGTGCCCTCGTTGCCGCCCATCTTCGCCGGGTCATCCTGCTTCCGGTACACCGGCAGCGCGTCCAACCCCTTCAGCAGCCAGCCGATGACGGGCATCCGGAACAGCGGCGCCTTCGCCAGGAACGTCACCTTGCGCCGCGTGAGGATGAACACCAGCGCCGGGTCGATGAGCCCGTTGGGATGATTGCCCACGAAGAGCACCGGGCCGTCCGGCTCCAGCGCCGGGGCATTCACCCTCACCCGGTAGAAGAGTCGGAGACACAGCGCCACCACCGCACGCACGCACGCGTAGAACACGGCGGAGACTGTACTCCACGTCTCAGGGATACCGGTCCACCACCTGGATGACGCCGGTGTTGTCCTGCACCACGGAGAAGCCCTTCATCGGGCTCGGGTAGGCAATCAGGCCCTCGCCGTCCTTGTCCCAGCGCGAGTCCAGGAGGATGCCGCAGAAGGGCACCGACATCGCCCCGGACTCCGGCAGGAAGATGCGGTCATACCGGCCGAAGACGCGGTGCTTCGTCACGTATAGACGGCCGCCGATGCGGGCGCCGGGGAGCTGCTGCTCTCCCTGCTCGCGCGGCAGCGCAATCACGAAGCTGTAGTTGTAGCGCGCCGGCCCCGGGTGGTCCTGGATGGCATCCACGATGACGGGGACCTTGTCCCCCGGCTTCAGGCCCAGGCGCTCCATCTGCAGCAAGGCGCCCCGGGGGCACGTCCCCTCCGGCGGCATCCACTTGGGCCGCGCCGGCCCCTGAGCGGACTCCGACGTGGTCCGGCAGCCCGCCAGGAGCAGGAGCCCCAGCCCCACCATCCACCGCGGCCAGCGCATGCGCACCCTCGCCTCCCTCAGAACGTCCCGATGCTGAAGTGGAACTGCGTGGTGGCCTCGTTCACCGACTCGTCGGGGTCCAGGTTGAAGCCCACGTCGAAGGCCAGCGGGCCCACGGGCGTCACGTAGCGCAGGCCCGCGCCCGCCGTGTAGCGCAGCCGGCCCGGGTCGAACTGCGTCCGGTCCAGCCACAGGTTGCCCGCCTCGAAGAAGAGCCCCAGGTCCACGGAGGACAGGGCCGGCAGGCGAAGCTCCGCCTTGCCCAGGGTGAAGAGCTCGCCGCCCTGGCTCGCGGGGACCTGTCCGGCGAGCACGGCCTTCAGCTCGGCGGAGCACCCCGACGGCGAAATCAGCGCGCGGCAGTCGCGCAGCCGCTGCTGCAACGCGCCGCGGACGTCCTCCGGCAGCACCCCGTCCTCACGGAAGCCGCGCAGACTGGACGAGCCGCCCAGGTAGAACAGCTTCGAGCCAATGGCCTGCGCCTGCTCCTCCAGCGGGATGATGGTGCCCGCGCGCGCGGACAGCGCCACGCTCGCCCGGCGTCCCAGGGGGATGTAGCCACTGAGGCTGCCCGACAGCTTCACGCCGTCGATGGGGTACGCCTCCACGCGGTTGCCCGCCACGTCCGTGGGCCGCACGCTCAAGCCGCGGGTGAACTCCGCGCTGGAGACGAACACCACGCCCCGGCGCGGGTTGGCCGGGTCGTCCCGGAAGTCGAGCGTTGCGGAGGGCCGCAGCGAGTGCAGCGCGAAGTCGCCGAACGGGTAGCGCAGCCGCTCCCGGTCCGCGCGGTTGAGCAGCTCCAGCACGCCCGCGCGCGAGCGCAGCCGGTTGTTCTCCACTTCGTAGGACAGCGACAGGTTGAGCCACGTCGCCGCGGCCCAGTCCATGGCGGCCGCCGCCGCGAACCGCGAGGACACGTAGGAAGGCCGGTGCACGCGCTCGCCAATGAGGTCCAGCCGGGCCCCCACCTGCAGCGGCAGCAGGAAGAACAGCCGGGGCTGCGCCAGCGCGAGGTTGCCCCGGCCCCCAAAGCCATTGAGCCCCTGGAGCTCCACGTCACAGCCCGGCGCGGGGCCGCCGCCGGTCACCGTCTGCTGACAGGCGATGCGCCTGTCGCGAGACAGCGCCTCCGCGCCCCAGCCCGCGTAGTTGATCTTCCCGCGCGCCAGCAGGCTGAGCCCCAGCCCGTCCAGGTTGCGGTAGGCCGTGTCCAGCGTGATGCGGGGACCATCCACCAGGAAGTAGCCGCCGGACACCTGGCCATCCAGCCGGGGCCGCTCCTGGACCGTCACCAGCACGTCCTTGGTGTCCTCGCGCCGGGTGGGGTCCGCCAGCGCGATGTCCACCTGCCGGAACACGCCCAGGCGCGCGAGCCGGCGCTGGCCCTCCGTCAGCTCATCCAGCGCGACGGGCTTGCCCTCCTCCACCGCGAGGTTGGCCAGCACCAGGTCCGGGTCCGTGCGCGTCAGGCCCTGCACCAGAATCTTCCCGACCTTCACCTGCGGACCCGCGTCCGCGCGGAAGATGACGGTCGCCCGCGTCCCGTCCTCGCCCACGCCCGTCTCCGTGGTGACGCGCGCGAAGAGGTAACCCTGCCGCCCCAGCTCCTGCTCCAGCGCCTGACGCGAGGACTCCACCGTGTCGAAGCTCAGCGGCGCGCCCTCGCGCATGCGCCGTCCCATGACCCAGGCCGTCAGGCCCGGCGGCACACCCTCGAAGTCCACCTTCACCAGGCGCGCCTGCGGCCCCTCCTCCACGTCGAAGTCCGCGACCGCCGTGCGTCCCACCACGTCCACCGTCAGGCCCCGGAACGTCACCACCGCGGAGAGGAAGCCCTGCTCGCGGTACGCCTCGTTCATGGCCTCCACGGCCTCCAGCCACGCGTCCTCCACGTAAACGGTGGACGCAGGCGGCGGCGGCGCGACGCCCGGGAGCTCCGGGCCGTGGCGTCCCTCGGTGTTCAGCGGGTCGTCGAGCAGCCGCAGGTCCAGCTCCGGCCGCGTCATGCCCGCCTGCACCCGCTCCGCGAGCAGCGCGCGCAGCGTCTCCACCGGCAGCCCGTGGTTGCCATGGAAGCGCACGTCGGCCACGCGCAGCGGGTGCCCCTCCTCCACATCGAACACCAGCGCCGCCACCTCCGCATCCGGGCGCAGCACCTCGCGGGGACGCACGCGCACGTCGTGGAAGCCGCGGTAGCGGTAGAAGACCTCCATGCGCCGCGCGAGCCGGCCGGCGACGACCTCGTCCATGGGCTCCGAGACATCGTGCGCCAGCACGCGCTCCAGCACGCCCGGCGGGAAGTGGCGGTTGCCGTGGAAGCGCACCACGTAGCGAGGCCCCGCCATCAGGGGCACCGCCACCGACGCGAAGCTGCCCTCCACCAGCACCGCGGGCGCTCCTACCTGCGCGCGCCAGTAGCCCTCGCCGCGCAGCAGCGCGCGCAGCTCCTCCAGCGAGCTGGACAGGCGCGCCCGGTCGAACACCTGCCCCGGCCGCAGCGCCAGCACCTCCAGCAGCCGGGACAGCGGGAGGCCGGGGCTGCCGGAGAAGGTCACCTGCCGCACCCGCGTGGGCAGCCCTTCGTCCACGGCGAGCACCACCGCGATGCCATCCGTCACCGGCTCCTGCGTCACGGAGACTCTCGTCGAGTCGTACCCCTTGCGCTGATACGCCTGGAGCACGGACGACACCGCGCCCTGCAGCTCCTCCGCGTCCAGCGGCCCGCCCTCCAGCAAGCTGCTGGCCTCCAGCAGCTCCCCGTCCGACAGCACGGCGTTGCCTTCGAAGCGCAGCCGCGCCAGCCGCGCCACGGGCGTGAGCTGGAACATCAGCCGCACCCCGCCACGCACCGGCTCCGTGCGCGCCACCACGTCCGTGAAGCGGCCCGTGGCCCACAGCCGCTCCACCGAGCGCCGCACCGCGCCCGGCGTCAGCGTCTGCCCCTTGCGCACCGCCACCAGGTCGCTCAGTCCCTGCGCGTCGGCGCCTCCGGGCAGGTGCAGCTCCACGGCGATGACTTCGGCGCCGAAGCCAGTGCCGGCGTCCGCCTGCGCGCGCGCCGCGCCCGGCATGAGGACGCAGAGCACCAGCGCCAGCACCGCGAGGGCCCGGACTACTCGACCTCCCAGCTCAGCTTCAGCTCGAGCCCGAGGTTTCCAAACGAGGCTTCGTTGTTCTCGTTGTCCCACTGGGCCTGCGCGGAGAGTCGGTCATCGAAACGGTACTCGGCCCGCGCCCGCGTGCCGCGCCCGCTCACGGGTTGCGTCATACCGATTTTAAGCTGCTCGCTCAGGAACTTCGACTCCAGTTGCGCGGTGGGCTCCGCTTGCCGGGTGGCGTCGTTGTAGGTGGTCGAAATCTGCAGGGACAAATCCCTCAACACCGGATTGCTGGGAAGGAAGCGCTGGAGCTGCCGGTCCAGGCCCGACACGTTGAAGAGGGCCTCGGCCGCCAGGCCGGCGCTCGCCGAGGCCGCGGTATCCTGGTCTGACGAGGTAAACCCCAGGGTGAGCAGCGAGACGATGTCGCCCTCCACCAGCGCGGGCTCCGAGGAGAGCAGAATCTGGGGGTCCGCCGGTTTGCCGAAGGCGTGCAGCTTCACCACGAACTCACGCACCTGCGTCTGCGCCTGGACCTCGAAGACAGGGTCGATTTGCGTGGCGTCCTGGAACTCGAGCTGCCCCTGACTGATGGTGAAGGGGTTGTTGCGGAAGAAGGCCTGGCTGCCCTCGGCCAGCTCCACCCGGCCCAGCAGCCCCGGCCGCAAATCGGTCCCCGTCAGCCGCACGTCCCCCAGCAGGCGGGCCTTCGCCAGGTTGTTGTCCACGCGGACGTCGCCGAAGTGGACATTCACGTCCCAGATGACCCAGGGCTTCGGAGGCTCACCGGACGAGGAGGAGGACGTGCCCGCCGCCAGGTGGGTGGTGCGCTTCTGCATCGTCTTCAGCAGCGCATCCACGTCCAGCGCCTTCTGGTAACGCAACTTCACGATGTCCATGCCACCGGTGACGGTGAAGCCCTTGGGCGGACCAATCACCTGGAGCAGGCCGGAGAAGGTCGCGGGCAGGTCCTCCGTGAGCCGGTAGGGCACCTCGTCCAACTGGATGGTGAGCCCCAGCCGCTGCGGCAGGAAGCGCTCCAGCCGCACGTCGCCGCGCGCGGACACGCGGCCTTCATTGAGCTGGCCCTGCAGGTGCTCCACCAGCACGCGCTGGCCCGTCAGCTCCACGCGTCCGGCCATGTTGCGCACCTGGACGGGCCAGTCCCGCAGCGCCAGCCGCATGTCGAACAGCTCGGCGGAGCCCACCACGGAGGGCTTCTCCAGCGTCCCGGAGGCCTCGGCGTCCACGGTGACGCGCCCGGAGGCGCGCTCCACCATGGCGGGCATCAACGACTCCAGCAGGCGCAAATCCAACCCGCCCCGCAGCGTCACGTTCAGTCCGCGCGGGCTCATCCATCCCCCCAGCGACAGGTCCACGTGCTGCCCCGTGAAGCGGAAGGGCTGCACGTCCGTCCGCCCGGCCGCGTACGCCAGCGCGATGGGGCCCGCGTTCTCCCCGCGCAGGTCGTCGCGGGAGAGGACCAGCCGCTCCACGGTGGCGTTCACCTGCGAGCCCGCGGGCTCCAGGAGCTGGCCCTTGGCGCTCATCGTGCCCGACAGGGCCCCGCTGACGCCCGCCCACAGCGGCGCGTCCGGCAGCAGCGGGCGAATCTCCGGCAGCGAGAACGAGCCCTGGGCTTCATAGGGCCAGTTCTCCTGCACCTTCATGCGGATGCGGCCGGTGGCGTCCCGGAAGGGGTGGCCCCACACCTCGAAGTTCTTCCCCACCATGCGCCCGGTGAGGTCCATGGCGCCCAGGTCCCGCTCGGCGAAGGTGACGCGCGGCGCGCGCAGCGTGACGTCCACCACCGGCACGTCGGCGGTGCCCGACACGACGCCGTCCATCACCATGGTGCCCTGCATGCCCATGCGCTCGGCGAGCTCCGGGTCCACCGCCTCGGCCAGCGACAGGCCGTCTCCGCCGAAGCGGTAGTCCAGCCCCCCCTCGAACGTGAAGGTGCCCTCCGCCCAGGTGCGGCCCAGCGGCCCCATGAGGGTGGTGCGCTCCAGCACCATCGCCTTGCCATCCACGAAGCGCAGCCGCGCCGCGCCGTCGCCCATGCGCCGCCCCAGGTAGGTGGTGTCCTTGACGTCGAACGCCACCAGCCCCTCCAGCTTCTCCACGGGGCTGTCCACCTCCACGCGGCCGGTGGCCGTTCCACCCAGCGTGCCCTGCATCACCGCGAGCGACGGACTCAGGCCCGCCACCACGTCCACCAGGTCCTCGTTGCGGCCCTGCGGGACGTTCACCTCCAGGCGCAGGTTGAGCAGCCGCCCGAAGGACACGCCCGCCTTGCCGTAGTACTGCGTGCGCCCCTTCTGGCCGGAGAAGGCGGGGAACGTGAGCACCTGGTCCTTGTAGGCCAGCTTCCCCTGCATCACCCCCAGCGACAGGTTCCAGAACTCGAAGTCGCGGAAGGACAGGCCGGCCTCCACCTTCACGTCCGCCGCGGGGCCCGTCACCGCGTACGTGGCGTGGCCCCGCCCGGCCCAGGGCAGGCCCGCGATGTGGCCGAAGTCCGCCAGGTCCACGTCGCCCTGCCCGTGGATGTCCAGGCCCAGGCCGCCCGCCAGCAGCAGCACGACGTCCCCCGTCACGCGCGAGTGGCCCACCTCCGCGTTGACGTGGCTGAAGGCCACGCGGTCCGACTGGAGCTTCACCTGCGCCTGCGCGCGGGCCTTGTCGAACTCCAGAATCGTGAGCCCGTCCTTCGGCTGCGTGTCGAACGCATGCGTGGCCAGCACGAACTTCCCGGTCCGCAGGTCCAACGGGCCCGACAGGGAGAAGCGCGGCAACAGGTTACCGGACAGCCGGGCGTCCAGCGTGGCCGGGAAGTCCACCCAGGAGCCCTTCACGCCCGCCCGGTCCAGGATGTGGCCCAACGACGCGTCCTCCGTCGTCAGCGACACCTCCAGCGGGAGGTTCGGCGTGAGGCCCAGCCGCCCCGTCGCGCGCACCCTGCCCACGCCCACCGGCAGCGTGAGCTCTTCCAGCCGGACGTCGTCACCCGAGTACGACAAGCGCGCGTGGAGGTTCGTCGGGCCGAAGTTCCCGTACCCCAGGCTGTTGCCCGACAGCTCCAGCGACACCGCGGGGGACGCCACCTTCCCAGCGATGGACACACGCGACCAGAGGTGCCCCGTCGCCGGGCTGGGAATCAGCCGCGCCTGGTACAGCGCGCGCAGCGGGAGGAACACCTGTGCGTCCAGGGCCAGCCGCGGCGCGCACAGCGAATCCACGCGGCCGGACACCGTGGTGGTGATGTCGTCCAGCGACACCTCGGCGCGCTCCAGCTCCAGCAGGGCTTCGTCCGGGTCCAACGCGCCCGCGACCACGAGCTGCCCCAGCGCCAGCTCGCGTCCGTCCGGGCCCAGGCGCACCCGGCCACGCCGGGCCTCCACGTCCAGCTCGATGACGCCCCACTGCTCGTCCCAGCGGACGTCCAGCTCGTCCACCTCCACGCGGCGGCCCTCGGGCAGCGCCAGGCGCAGCTCCGCGCCGGAGATGTCGAGCTTCGCCACGCGCAGGTGCTCGAGCGGCTCCAGGAAGCAGAAGTCGGACTTGGGCTCGGATGGTGCGGAGGGCTGCGACAAATCCAGCGCCACGCGGGGCCGTGTCGCCTTCACCTGGGCCAGCGTCAGCCGTCCCTGAAAAGGCTGGAAGAAGCCGAGCTGCACCTCCGCCCTGTCCACGGCCACCAGCGGAGAGTCCGTGCCGGGAAGGAACAGCGAGAAGCCGTGCACCACCACGCGCGAGCCCAGCGGATCCAACTCGCAACGGCCGAGCCCCACATCCAGGCCCAGCACATCCGGCAGGTGTCGGCGTCCCAGCGTACACGCCACCTCCCAGGACTCCGGCATGCGCAACAGGAGCACGCTCCCCGACAAGACGAGGAGCACCAACAGCAGCGCCCTGCGCGCACCGTGGCGGCTCTGAGAAGACAAAGCCGCTACAGCTTACCCAGCCCTTCGAGGTAGCGGTCGATCTCCGCGAGGTCCACCTTGCTGCTCGCCGTCCTGGGGAGCGCCGACGCCGGAGCGCTCGGCCGCTCGGCTGCTTGCCCGGCGGGCGTGTTCACCCCGAGCAGGCCCAGGTTCTTCCCGATGCGATGCACCAGCTCCGCGGACACCGTCTGCTCGCGCGCGAGGAAGGCCTCGAAGAGCGCGTTGTCGCACAGGGTGTTGATGACGCGGGGCGAGCCAGACGAGTGCTCGTGCACGGCCAGCAGCGCCTCCGGGCTGAAGGGCATGCGCGGGCAGCCCGCGAGCCGGAGGCGGTGCTTGACGTAGGCCTCGGTCGACTCGGCGGTGAAGGGCTCCAGCCGGTAGCGCATGGCCACGCGCTGCGCGAGCGGCGCGTCCAGCTTCAGGTTCTTTTCGATCTCCGGCAGGCCGAAGAAGACGAAGGAGATGAGCTTGCGCTCCGGCACCTCCAGGTTGAGCAGCCCCCGGAACTCCTCCATCAGCTCGCGCGTCTCCAGCATCTGCGCCTCGTCGATGAGGACGACGGCCTTCTTGCCGGACTCGTAGATTTGGAGCAGCCGCTGGTAGAGCTGCGACAGCAGCGCCAGCTTCTCCTGCGCCGGATTCTCCACGCCCAGCTGCAGGGCGATTCGGCGCAGCAGCCAGTTGGCGGTGATGCCGGAGTGGATGATGACGAGCAGCGCGGCCTCGTACTCGGACTCCGGAAGCGAGTCGAGCATGCGTCGGGCCAGCGTCGTCTTTCCCGCGCCAATGTCACCGACGAGGATGGACAGGCCCTTCATGTAGCTCACCGCGTGCATCAGCCGGGTGAGCGCCTGCGAGTGCTGCGCCGAGTTGTAATAGAAGCGGCTGACGGGAGCGTTGGAGAAGGGCTCCTGGGTCAGCTCGAAGAAGTCCAGGTACGTAGTCATGGGCTCGCCGGACCTCGCGGGGTGCAACTACAGGTAGCCGACCTTGCGCGCCTTGGACGCGCCAGCCGCTGGTATCGGAGTGGTGGGCGCCGCGGCTCCCGCGGGTGCGGGCGGGCTGCTGGTGGCCTTGGCCCCATTGCCAGAAGGCGTCGGGAGCGGATCCTCCACCGGCTCCACGGAAGCCGCAAGCCGGGACACATGCCCGGCGACCTCTCGGTACTTCCCGTCCATCGCGGCCACGCGCTGGTAGTGGAAGAGCGCCTTGCCCGCGTCACCCTGCGCCTCATAGGCCGTCGCCAGCTCGAAGCCGAGCGCCTTGGCCGCCTCGCCGGTGGCGTGGGGATTGGCCAGGCCCTCGCGGAAGACCTCCACGGCCGCCGCCGCGTCGCCGCGCAGCAGCTGGAGCATGCCCATCATGGTGATGCAGTCCAGCTCGCGCTTGCCGCCCGCGCTGCCCTGGCGGGCCACGTCGAACTCGTGGAGCGCGTCGTCGAGCAGGCCCATTTCCTTGTACGCGATGCCCAGGTCGTAGTGCGTGTCCACGTCCTCGGGCTTCACCACCTTGGCCAGGCTCTTCTTGAACTCGGAGAAGACCTCCTCCACCGAGTACTGGAAGTCCTCTTCCGCCGGCAGCGAGGTGGCCCCGGCGTCGTCGCCGAGGTTGTCGATTTCCCCGGCCAGCTCCGCCGCGAGGTCGAACGCGTCGCGCTCGCCCGTGGTCGCCTCGGCTTCCTCGTAGCCGTCCGTGACAGGCTGCACGCTCGGGATGTGCGCCGGCTCCGCGGACGCTTCCTCATGCTCCGCGCCGCCTCCCGCCTCCGCCGCTTCCAGCCGCTCCATCAGCTCGGCTGCGCGCGCGTGGCCCGGGAAGGCAATCATCACCGTCTCGAGAATCTCGCGCGCCTCTTCCAGCAGGCCCTGGTCGAGGAAGAACGACGCCTCGTCGCACTCCTCCGCCGCGGGCTCTTCTTCTTCATCGGCGGCGGCCTCGACTTCGGGCTCGGGCTCGGCCGCGGGCTCTTCGTAGGTGACCGGCTCGGACAGCGCGTCCGCGGGCTCCTCGTAGGCGACCGGCTCGGCCAGCTCGTCCGCGGCCAGGTCCGGCACGTCCTCCACGAAGGGCTCGTCGTCCACGGCCACGACGGCGTGCGAGGCCGTGGGCTCCTCGAACTCCATCGGGTCGCCCAGCGCCGGGGCCCCGAACGAGTCGTCGTCCAGGTCGGCGGCCGTCAACGGCGCGGCCCCCACGCGCGTGGGCACGTCCTCCACGTCCAGTGGCGCAGGCGCCTCGTCGTCCAGCGAGGGCACGTCCAGAGAGTCGAGCGTGGGAACCTGGAGCGTGTCCGGCGAGGCCTCGTCGAGCAGCGCCTGCGTGGGCGCGTGCATCTGCGTGGGCGACGGCTCGTCGTCGTCCCCAAGCGACAGCGCCTCCATGGACGTGGCTTCGCCGTCGTCCACCAGCGACTCGTCGTCGAGCGAGTACGCCGCCGCTGCCGCCAGGTCATCCTCGCTGGAGGCGACGAGCGGCTCGTCGTCGGTGACGCTGAGGCCCGGCTCGTCGGTCAGCGCGAACCGGTCGTCATCCGTCACCAGCGTCTCGTCCACGGACGCCGCCGCGAGGTCCTCTGGGTCTGGCGCGCCGTACACCTCGAACTCGCCCGAGGTGATGGCCTCGCCCACCAGCGCTTCCTCGCTGATGACGGTGGAGTCGCTGTCCTCCTCGATGACCTCGTCGGAGTCGCTCGCGGGCAGCGTGGTCAGCGCCAGCTCGTCACCCGGCGGGTGCAGGAGCGCGTCTTCCGGCGGCGGCGCGACGAGAATCTCGTCATCGCTGGAGTCCACCAGGATGGCGTCCTCGCCCACCGACTCCACCACGGACACCGGCGGCGCGGCGACCACGGGCCCCGTCGTGCGCAGCACGGACAGGAACGCGGGCACCTCGGGATGGGCGGGGTTCTCCTGGAGGATGGTGGCCAGGTACGGCTGCGCGCGCTGCACGTCCGCCGTGCGCGTGCACAGGCGGAGCACGTTCAGCAGCTGCTCCGACGCCTGGGCCATGTTCCCGGACGCGACGTAGATTTGATACGCCTTCTCGTGGGCGTCGAGGTTCTCCGGCTCGACGGAGAAGACCTTGCGCAGGTGCTCCAGCGCTTTGTCGTGGAGCCCGTACTTGACGTAGACGTCCGTCTCGGTGAGCAGCTTGGCGAGCTGCTCGCGCCCCATCCCCGCCGGAGCGGGAGGTGCCACGGGCGCCGCTGGCGCGGGCTCGGGGGCGCGGCGCGCGACCAGGTCCGGGTCCTCCGGGTCCAGCACTTCAATCTGCGTCCAGATGGCCTCGGCCTCGGTGACGCGGCCGCGCTCCTGATGAATCTTGGCCAGCTCCTTGTAGACGGAGATGGTCTTCGACGTCTGGCCCAGGCCCTGGAACGCCTGCGCCAGCAGCGTGAGCGTCTCCACGTCGCGGCCATCGGCCTTGAAGCACACCTGCAGCTTCGCCAGCGCGCGCTTCTGGTCGCCGCGCTGCAGGTACGACGTGGCCAGCTCCTTCGACAGCGGAAGGTTGTCCGGCTCCAGCGCGGACAGCCGCTCGGCCACCCGGAGCCAATCATCCGCGCGGCTGTTGCGCTTGAGGTACTCGGCGGCGCGCTTGAACTCCTGGGCCGCCTCGCGCGCCATGTTCTCCCGCGCGTACAGCTCCGCCAGCTTGATCTTCGACGCCACGTTCTCCGGGTCGAGATCCACCATCTTCTTCAAGGTATCGAGCGACGACTTCGTGTCGCCCGCCTTGTCGTAGTGGTTGGCGACAATCTGGAAGTACGCCATCGCCTCGGACATCAGCCCGAGCTGCTGATGAAGCTCCGCCAGCTTGAGGTTCACCTCCAGCAGGTTCGGATTGAGCTTGAGGACCTGCTTGTAGAGCGCGACGGCCTTGAGGAAGAAGCCGTCCGACGAGTAGCTCTCCGCGACCTTGGTGAAGAAGTGGGCGGCCTGCGGGTTGTCGTTCTTCTTCTGGTACAGCTCCCCCATCTTCTGGAGGACCCGGATGTCCTTCGGGTCGACCTCCAGGACCTTCTGGTACTCCTTGATGGCTTTGTCGTAGGCGCCCTTCGCGACGAGCTTCGCGGCGGCTTCGATGATCTTGTTCTTGTCCATCGAGCGGTGGGCTTCCAGCAGGCCGAAACCCCTTGAACTTCGCGGGTTTCCATCCTCAGCAAGGGGGAGTGTCGGAGGCTAACGGAAAGCTCCGACGCGGGTCAAGAAACGGCCCGGCTCCCCCCGGGGCCGGATCACCTGCTCGCGTGGCGGCCCGACAAGCGGGGATCCACACCAGGTGTATGGGTGCTACGGCGTCTCCTCGACGGCCTTCTTCAGCCGTCGGGAGCCCGTCTCGCTCGCGAGCAAGCGCTCCACGAACCGGGTGTCGTAATTGCCCTCCTGGAAGGACTCTTCCGCGAGCGCGGCCCGGTGGAACGGGATGTTGGTGCGGATGCCCTCGACGACGTACTCGCCCAGGGCGCGCTGCATGCGGCGGATGGCCGTGGCGCGGTCCTCCGCGTGGACGATGAGCTTCGACAGCAAGCTGTCGTAGTACGGCAGCACCGTGTAGTTCTCGTAGGCGCCCGAGTCCACGCGAACCCCATAGCCGCCCGGCACGCTGTAGCCGGTAATCTTCCCGGGCCAGGGAGCGAAGGTAATCGGGTCTTCGGCGTTCACCCGGCACTCGATGGCGTGGCCGCGAATCTGGATGTCCTCCTGCTTGAAGCGCAGGGGTTCCCCATAGGCCAGGCGGATCTGCTCGCTCACCAGGTCCACGCCCGTGACGAGCTCCGTCACCGGGTGCTCCACCTGGATGCGCGTGTTCATCTCCATGAAGTAGAACTCGCCGCGCTCATCGAGCAGGTACTCGATGGTGCCCACGTTGTTGTACGCGAGCTTGCGCATGGCGTTCACGGACACCTCGCCCATGCGCTCGCGCAGCTCCGGCGTGAGCGCTGGGGACGGGCTCTCTTCAATGAGCTTCTGGTGCCGGCGCTGCACCGAGCACTCACGCTCGTTGAGGTGGACGATGTTGCCGTGCTCGTCCGCCACAATCTGGATTTCGATGTGGCGCGGCTTCTCCACGTAACGCTCGATGTAGAGGTCGCCGTTGGAGAACGACGCCACGGCCTCCGCCTGGGCGGTGGAGAAGGCCTGCGCCAGCGCGGCCGGCTCGCGGACGATCTTCATCCCCTTGCCGCCGCCACCCGCGGCCGCCTTGAGGATGACGGGGAAGCCAATCTCGCGAGCAAAGGCCTCCGCCTCACGCGGGTCCTTTACGGTGCCGGGGCTGCCCGGAAGCAGCGGGAGGCCCGCCTCGCGCGCGGCCTGGCGGGCGCGCACCTTGTTGCCCATCATCCGGAGCATCTCCGGCCGGGGGCCAATGAAGCGGATCTTGCAGTTCTCGCAGACCTCCGCGAACTCGGCGTTCTCCGACAGGAAGCCGTAACCCGGGTGGATGGCGTCCGCGCGGGTGATTTCGGCGGCGGACAGCAACTGCGGGACGTTGAGGTAGCTCTCCTTGGAGGCTGGCGGACCGATGCACACCGCCTCGTCCGCGAAGCGGACATGGAGCGCGTTGGCGTCCGCCGTGGAGTGCACCGCGACCGTGGCGATGCCCAACTCCCGGCAGGCGCGGATGACCCGCAGGGCAATCTCCCCGCGGTTGGCGATCAGCACCTTCTTGAACACGTGGGTGTCTCCGTCAGGGCCGTCATGAGGAGCGGCTCGCCCGTGGGACACGGGCGGCGCGCCAGCCTCTTCGTCAGGCCACTTCGATGCGGAACAGCGCCTGGCCGAACTCCACCGGCCGGCCGTTCTCTACGAGGATCTCCGCCACCCGGCCGGAGACCTCGGACTCAATCTCGTTCATCAGCTTCATTGCTTCGATGATGCAGAGCACCTGGCCCTTCTTCACCAGGGTGCCCACGTCGACGAAGGGAGGCTGGTCCGGCGCCGGGGTCCGGTAGAACGTCCCCACGAAGGGGCTCGTCACCTGGTGGCCAGGCTTCTCCGCCGGCTTCTCCGCGGCCGGAGCCGGCGCCGTGGGAGCAGCGGCCGGCGCGGCAAGGCGCGGAGCGGCCGGCGCGGTGTACTCCACCCCGGCGCTCGCGGCGACGGGAGGCGGCGCGGCGTGGTGGACGATGGTCGTCTCGGGCCCCTGGCCGCGGCGGATGAAGAGCTTCTCCTCGCCGCGCTTCCAGACCAGCCTCGTGACGTCCGAGGACTCGAGAATCTCCACGATCTGCCGCAGGGCCTCCACGTCCAGGGACGTGCCACCCGTGTCAGCGGGACCGCTCGAGGCGGCTCCCGTCCGCGTGGGCGCCTGGGCCCGGGTCGACTTGCGCTTCGTTGCCATAACTCGCGTCCCCTTCCCTCCGGCGTCGCTGCCGAGCTGCGAACTAACCCCTGGTGGCCACGCGCGTCAGGTACTTGCCGTCGCGCGTATCAATCTTCAGCACGTCACCCTCTTCGATGAAGAGCGGGACGTTGACGGAGTAGCCGGTCTCCAGGACGGCGGGCTTCAGCGCGCCGGAGACGGTGTCACCGCGGATGCCCGGGTCACACTGGGTGACCTTGAGATCCACGGAGTTCGGCAGCGTCACACCAATGGCCTTGCCATTGTAGAAGAGGACGCTGACGTTGATGTTCTCCTTCAGGAAGTTCTTCGCCTCTCCGAGCACCTTCTCACCGAGGAAGGTCTGCTCGTAGTTGCGGGTGTCCATGAAGTAGAACTCGTCGCCCTGGACATAGAGGTACTGCATGTCCTTCTCCTCGATGTCGGGCTTGCCCACCTTCTCACCGGACTTCAGCGTGGGCTGGAGCACGCGGGCCGTCAGGAGGCTGCGAATCGTGGTGCGCACGAACGCGGAACCCTTGCCGGGCTTGACGTGCTGGAAATCGACGATTTCAAACGGCTCACCGTCGATTTCAATCTTCAGACCCTTGCGGAACTCGGACGTATCGATGACACCGGCCATGGGGACCGACTCCTTACAGACTCGCAGCAGCGAAAGCTTGAAAAGTCTGGGGTGTCTAGCCCATGCGCCCCTTCCATGGGAAGGGGAAAGCAGCGGCGGAAGCGTCGCCTGGATGACTGCTGGCCGGGGCGTCCGACTAGAGCTCGGCGCGCACCTTGGGTGCGGTGACGCGCAGCACGTAGCGGCCCTTGCCGAAGTTGCCGTCCGCGTGAAGGGCGAGCACCAGGAAGTAGTCCGGTGACACCAGCCGCATCACGGTCAGCACCTTCTCACTGTTGACGCTGACCTCGCTCACGGTGCCCGTCTTGAGGGTCTCCGCGGCGTTGCGCAGCTGGGTGAGGAGGTTGGCGTACTCCACCCAGGCGCCGTTGAGGTCCAGCTCGGCGCTCTCGTCCTTCTGGAAGGTGTCGACGGAGATGCCGTCGAAGCCCATCACGCTGCACGCGAGGGCTCCATCGACCTGGTTGACCACCGACTCGAGGTGCGTGCGGAAGGACATGGGTAGAGGCTCTTAGAAAGACGGCCGGGGCCCGGTCAAGGGCCCCGGCGGGCTTGGTTACAAATCACGGCACAACAGGCTCGACTTCTTCGCACGTCGGAGGGAAGCCATCTTGGCCACCAGGACCACCGCACGGGCCATTGAACTCGAGCCTCGTCCCCGGCGGGCAGGAGAAACCGGAGTGGTAGACCGTCACGGGATAGGCAATCTCATTGGACTCCGCCTTCGCGCCAGTCACAGTCTCTCCAACCAGCCGGATCCGGACATTGAACGAGACTGAGCTGCCGGGGCCCACCTGCGTCAGCAGGGTCTCACGCGCATTGCCCCCCAGCAGGTCAATGACGAGCGTGCTGTTGGACGTGGCATTCGAAGGAATCGCGAAGTGCGTGGAATACACTTCACTCTCCAGCGTCGGTCCCCCACCCTGAGTTTCGTACGTCAGCTCGATGTGAGTGACATAGACCGCAGTGGCGTCACCCTCACCCGTGACAGGGCTGTCGTTGACCTCCACCTCGGTCAATGCAATGCCATTTCTCAGAGAGAGGCCCGCCAGGTAGCGGTTGGCGGTCGCGAGATCCAGTGAACCACCGCCGCTGGCAGCTCCCGCCTGATTCACCACACACGAATCATCCGGGATGTAGGCATTGAAAATCTGGATTGCTGGCGGATTGTCGACGCAGCCGGACATGACCAGAGCGAGCGGCACCGCAAGATAGAAGTTCTTCATTTGCGAACGTTCTCCTGCACAAGGACGCAAGGGAAACCCTTACAGGGTCTGCGCGATGGTCTGCCGGTTGAGAATGCGGGGCGTGATGAAGATGAGGAGTTCCTGCCGGGTATCGGACTCAGTGTTGTTCTTGAATAGCAACCCCAGGACCGGGATCCTCGACAGGAACGGCACCGCGTTGACTTGCGAGGCGCCTCGGCGAACGTAGATGCCACCAATCACCGTCGTGTCTCCATCCTTCACAAGCACCTGGGTGTTGGCTTCCTTGCGCTGAATGGAAGGCTGACCGTTGGCACCCGTGCTGGACGGGTCGGGCTGGTTGTTGGACGCGTTGATGGACATCAACACGCTGCCATCCTGGGTGATGTGCGGCGTCACCTCAAGAGACAGACGCGCTTCCACGAACGTCGTGTTCACGCCCTGGGCGGACGTCTGGCTGAAGGGAATCGACACACCCTGGCTGATGCGCGCCGTGTTGTTGTCGAGCGTCGTCACCTTGGGAGCGGAGATGGTCTTCACGGTGCCTTCGTTCTCCGCCGCGGAGAGGCGCAAGTTGAGCTGCAGCGCGCCACCCGCCGAACCGAAGGTGAAGCCCATGGCGCCACCGACGCCCTGTCCCGTGCCCACCGGGAGGTTCACCGCGAAGTTCGGGTTGTCCGGGAGGCCCGGGGCCGCGCCTGTCACACCGCCCGTCACGGCAACGTTGTTCGGGAAGATCAAGCCCGTCGCATTGCCCGTCGCCTGCCCGGCACGCGCCTGGCCGCCCCACTGAACGCCGAGCGAGCGGCTGAAGGTGGTGTTGGCTTCCACGATGCGGCTCTCAATGAGCACCTGCGGCGTCTGCGTATCCAGGCTGCGAACCAATGAACGCGCCCGCTCGGTGTTGGAGCGCACGTCCTTGACGATGAGGACGTTCGTCCGTTGATCCACCGTCACCGAGCCCCGCTCGCTCAGTACATCCTTCACGCGGGCGGCCATCTCCGACGCCACGGCGTAGTTCACCGGGATGAGGTTGACCATCAGGTCTTCTTGCTGCTGGAGCGACTTCTTGCGCTCCTGGCGCAGACGGGCCTCCTCCTCCAACGTCTTCAGCGGCGCGATCCGGATGATGTTCCCGAACTCCTCCTTGCCCAGCGCCTTCGTGCGCAGCACGAGGTCCAGCGCCTGGTCCCAGGGAACGTTCCGCAGCCGAATGGTCACGCGACCACTCACGTCATCCGCCACCACGATGTTCTTCTTGGAGATCTCCGCGATGACGCGGAGGAGGTTCTGAATGTCGATGTCCTTGAACTCGAAGGACACCCGCTTCCCACGATAGCGGGCCTGCTGCGGCGCGCCCTCGGCCGCGTAGGCAGGCGCTTCGGTGGTGAAGCCGGCGGTCCGCTGAGCGACGGCGACCTCTTCCGTCTTCACGCCCTTGACGTCCAGGCGCCACGTCAGCGTGCTGCCGCTCTGGGACACCTTCTCCGCGATGGCCCCATCAGCGGCCACCACCAGACGGACCTTGCCGCCATTCCCTGGCACGCTGAAGGCGCTGATCATCTTCACCGGCGTCTCCAGTGCGCTGGTGTCGAGGCTCCGCTCCAGCTTCTTCGGAAGCCGCGCGGCATCCAGGGTCAGCACCGCGCTGCGGGGATCCGGCCGGTCGACCTTCCACGTCGCCGTCCCGGACAGCTTCATCACGATGCTGCCACCCGCGCTGTTCTCCTCGAAGCGTACGTCCTTCACCTCCACCACCGAGGAAGTCTCCGCCTTCGCGGGGGCCTGGCGAAGCGGCTCGACCTCCGTCACGGACGCAACGACTTCCTGCGCTTCAGGCGCCGGCGCGGCCTTGCGGGCCACGGCACCACCGAGCACGACCTCCAACCCGCGATTGGCACGGTCCACGCGATAGGCGGGCATCTTTCCGCGCACATCGAGAACCAACCGCACCTTGTCGGAGTGCGCGCCCACACGCACCTCGCGCAGCGCGCCCGATCCCACCCGCGGCGCCCGAGTCGCCAGCCCGACCCCAAACAGGTCGACTGCCAACCGAGGCGGGTCGGCGAGCTCCAGCACCTCATACCGGGCGATGTCGCCGTCGGCCCGGATGCGCAGTGTATCGTTCGCGAAGGACATAGCGGTGATGCGCTGAGCAGGGTTCGCGACCTCGCGCTCGTCTGCCTCGGCAGCCACCACGTTCTCGGGTAGCGCGGCCTTGGCAGGCCCGGAATCGGCCTTCTTGGGTTCGGTGGAGCGCACGGCGACCGCCACCGGCGCGCTCGGCTTCGCATCACTCTGGACCGAAGCGGCGCCTGGCTTCGACGAAGCCTCAGCGCGTGCCGTCTCCGGAGGGGACGCAACCGACTGCCCCGCGCCGTCCACCGAGATGACCACCCGGTTGCCATCCGCGCGGACGTCATATTGAGACGCCTTGTCGAGCGCCAGCAGCACCCGGCCAACGCTCGCGCGCTCGTCCGAGAACTGCGATGCGACGACACCGGAGACCGGGCCCGAGCCATCGTGGTGGCCCTTGATCCCCGTCGCATCCGCCGACGAGAGGTCCACCACCAGGCGCTCCGGACCACTCAGGCGGAACACGGTAAAGGTCGGTGGCCGGGTGCCGGTCACCACCACCTGGGCGCCCGAGCCCGTGCGGGACACATCCAGTCCCCGCAGCGTATTCAGCTCGGCGCCATGCACCCTGGCGCCCACAAGAACGACCGCCCACGCGGCCGCCAACATCCACTTGCCCCTCGTCACAGCGCTCTCCTCGAGCATGCGTCCCCTCAACAAGTTGGAAGCGGGCCACCGCCCGCGGGAGCGCCTTGGAGGGCGCTACTCTCCGAAATTCCTGCCCGTCATCATGTTGTAGGCGGGGTCCTTCTTCGCATCAGGCTTCAGCTGCAACATCACTGGATTCTTGATGATCTCGCCGTTGCCCGAGAACACCTCAGTGACTGTCACGGAATCACGAAGGATCTGCGTCACCTTGCCGCCCTGGCGCCCCATCCGGGTGTTGCGGCGCACGATGTGTCCCCGGCCCGCCGGGTCTTCAACCATGGCCATTGGACTCGCATCACCCGTGACGACCGCCACCAGCTTCAGCTGGTCCAGGTCGAACGCGCAGAGCGGCTCGCTGCAGGCGGACACCGGATTGGCGTTCACCGGCCCCAGGTCTTCAATGGGGCTTCGGAACGGGTCGCGCTTGCCCACCGGGTTGTACGTGTAGGCGTAGGCCGGTGCGGTCTGGGCCACGGCCTCCACGGGAGACTCCTTCACCGGCGCTGCCGCCGCCGCCTTGGGCTTCGCGGCCTTCGGCGCCGGGCTGGGCGTCTCGTCGCACGCGGCGAGCGCCAAGGCGAGCATCGCGGTGGTCATGGTGGCCTTGAACGTCTTCATCCTCAATCCCCTTGTCGCCCTACTTCTCGGGCGGATCAAGTTTCTTATTTCTTCGCCTTGGCGTTCTTGGTCTTCGCGTCCGCAGCGGGGAGGTTCTTCTGCTCCACGAACCGGAACGTCGTCGCGAGGAAGCTGCTCTGAAGAACGACCTTCTCGTTCTTGAGCGTGGCCGAATCGAGCTTGATGTTGTTGACGTTGACGATGCGCCGCATGTTCGCCATCTCCTGAAGGAAGATGGCGATCTCATGGTAGTTGCCGCTCACCGTCATCTTGATGGGGATGCGCGCGAAGAACTCGCCCCCGCCCACGGACTCCTTGTCGGGCGTCACGCTGGAGATTTGCAGGCCGCTCTTCTTGCCGATGTCGTTGATTTGCGCGAGCAGCTCTTCGATGTCGCGCTGCTCGGGCAGCTCCGTCAGCGCCTCGGAGAGCTTCTGCTCGAGGACGTCCATCTCACGTCGACGCTCGTTGAGGTTCTGGGCGATCTCGCTCTTGTCGGCCAGTTCCATGTCCAGCTTCCGGCGCTGCGCGACCTGCGCCTTGATGGCTTCCTCCGTAGGCTGGATGAACATGAAGAAGTTGGCGACCGTGAGCGCGACCACGACGGCGGCCAGGCCACCGAACTTGATGGCCGGTGGCGCCTTGACGAATTGATCCAGGTACTTGTCCATGGCGAACGGCCTTCTTCAGATGGCGTAGTTGGACTTCAGGGAGATCTTGAAGTCGACGAGCGCGGGTGCACCGGACTCGGTCGACTTGCCCTGCGTGGCGTTCTTCAAGTCGATGCCCGTGAAGAACGGAGTGACCTGTGTCTGGGGGAACTCTTCGATGGTCGCTTCCGCGGTCAACAACTCCACCCGGGACGTCTTGGTCTCACGCCGCTCGTCCACCAGCCGGCCCATTCCCTTGGGCGTCCAGACGACGCTGTTGAGCCCTCGCATGAACTCCGCGACCTCGTCATGGCTCACCGCGGAGCCATCGATGGACACGATGTTCTTGGCCTCGACGAACGACTTCACCCACACCTTCTTGGGTGTGGCCGAGGCGAGCGCGTCCAGCATCCGAACGGGCCCGTTGCGCCCCTTGCGCAGCGAGTCCAGCACGGCCAGCTTCTTCTCGACCTCGGCCTTGCGGGTGTTGATGTTCTTCACCTCGCCGATGATCTTCTCCAACTCGGCGATCTTGGCCTTGGCCGTCGCGACGCCCTGGCGGTGTGACGCCAGCTCCGTGTCGCGATTGTCGTACCAGGCGTAGTTGGCCACGGCAGCGCCAACCAGGACCACGGCGAAGAGGACCAGCACCTGCCGGCCCATCTCGCGCTTCTTCACCGCCCGGACGGGCAGCAGGTTGATGCGAATCATCATGTGCGTCGTCTCCAGTGGGGGTCCGGTCAGGCCAGCTTGTCGCCCGGGCGCCGCAGCGCCAGTCCCACGGCCACCGCGGCCATGGGCGCCACGTCCATGATGAACGCGGGGTCGAACTTCCGGTTGTCCACTTCAATCTTGCGGAAGGGGTTGAGGATCTCCACCGGCACGCCGGTGCGCGCTTCAATGGTCTTGAACAGCGCGGGAATCTTCGCCGTGCCACCCGACAGGTAGACCTTGCTGAAGTTCGAGTCGGCGGCGGTGCCCGCGTAGAAGTCCAGTGAGCGCTGGATTTCACCGGCCACCTGCTCGGCCACGCTGGAGAGCACCCGCTCGACGTCCTGCGGCACGACGGCGTCCGCGTCCACCCCGTTGCCACCAATCTTCAGCGCCTCGGCCTCCTCGTAGGAGACGTTCAGCTGCTTCTGAATCTCCTCGGTGAACTGGTTGCCACCGATGGTGACGTCGCGGGTGAAGACCGTCGCGCCGTTGGAGATGATGTTGATGTTCACCACCGACGCGCCCGCGTTGATGAGCACCACCGTCTCGCGGTCCGGCACGTCGTAATTGACGGAGAACATGTTCTGGACGGCGAAGGCGTCCACGTCCACGACCACCGGGGCCAGGCCGGCCTCGGAGACCACCGTGGTGTAGTCGTTGATCATGTCCTTCTTGGCCGCCACCAGCAGCACGTCCATCTGCCCCGTGGCGTCGTTGCCGCCGCCGTCGAGGATCTGCGTGTCGATGTTCACGTCCTTCACATCGAACGGGATGTACTGCTCCGCCTCCCACTGGATGCTCTCCTCGAGCTCGTCCTGGGACATGCGAGGCATCTGAATCTTCTTGATGATGACCGAGTGGCCGGAGACGCCGATGGCCACGTCCTTGCCCTTCACCTTCAGCTCGGACATCAGGTCCTGCACGGCCTGGACGATGGCCGTGGAGTTCATCAGCGCGCCGTCGACGATGGCCTCTGGGGGCAGCGGCTTCATCCCGAAGCTCTGCAGCGCGTAGATGACCTCGCCGCGCTTGCGCTGCTCCTTGAGCAGAATCATCTTGATGGACGTCGATCCGATATCCAGGCCGAGTACCAGTTTGCCCTTCGCCATGCTTGACTCCGTCGAGAGGCGGCCAGCGTAGCACTGGCCGTCAACCCCTCCTAAAAAGTGCCTGGAGCCCGCCTGCCCTCCGGACGGACGGGAGCCGCGCACCACCTACTGCGCCGGGCCCCTCAACACCGTCGCGGAGGCCCGATTTTCCGGCCTCCGGCGCGTTCCGTCAAATGCCGGCCGCTCCGTCCGACTTCTGGACCGATCCCGCACCTCAGCCCCGCTCCGCCTCGGCATCCGGATCGATGCCGTACTCCTTGATTTTGTAGAGGAGCGCCCGGTGACTGATGTCCAGCAGCTCCGCCGCCCGCGTGCGGTTGCCCTTCGTCTTCCTCAGGGCGGCTCGGATGTAGGACTCCTCCATCTCCCGGATGGCGCGCTTGAGTGACAGGTCGCCACCATCCTGTAGCACCGCCCCCCCCTGCGGCGTCGCACCTTGCTGTCCGGGTGGGGGGGCCGCCCACAGCCTTTCGGGCAGGTTCGTCGGCAGGATGAGCGCCTCGTCCGCCAGCAGGACGGCACGCTCCATGGCGTTCTCCAACTCGCGGACGTTTCCCGGCCACGCATAGCCCGTCAGGAGCGCCTCGGCCTCCGCGGAGAGCCCCGCGACGGGAGGCTCCCGATTCAGCTCGCGGTTGAAGCGAGCAATGAACGTCCGCGCCAACAGCGGCACGTCTTCCCGCCGCTCCCGCAGCGGCGGGACTCGGAGGTTCACGACGTTCAGGCGGTAGTACAAGTCCTCGCGGAACTCTCCCTTCGCCACCAGCCGGGACAGGTCCCGCAGAGTGGCGGCCACCACGCGAACGTTCACCTTCTCGACGCGGTTCTCCCCTACCGGGCGGATTTCCCCCTCCTGGAGGACGCGCAGCAACTTCACCTGGGCGGACAGTGGCAGCTCTCCCACTTCGTCCAGGAAGAGCGTGCCGCCATCCGCCTCCGCGAAGAGGCCTCGCTTCGCGGTGCGCGCGTCCGTGAAGGCGCCCTTCGCGTGGCCGAACAGCTCGCTCTCGATGAGCCCAGAGGGAATGGCGCCGCAGTTGAGCGCCACGAAGGACATCGGTGCGCGAGGGCTGCGCACGTGCAGCTCCCGCGCGATGAGCTCCTTGCCCGTGCCGCTCTCGCCGCTGATGAGCACGGTCGTGTCGACGGGTGCGAGCCGGGCCACCTGGCGCAGCAACGCGTGCAAGGCGGGGCTCTCTCCGAGGATGTGGCCTTCGGGCGTGGATGGCAGGCTCGCCTGCTTCAGGCGCCGGTTCTCACGGAGCAGCCGCTCACGCTCCTCCGCCTTGCGAAGGACGAAGACGATTTCATCCGGCTTGAAGGGCTTCTGGACGTAGTCGAACGCGCCAGCGGCGACGGCCTGGAGTGCCTGCTCCTGCGAGCCGTAGGCGCTCATCACCACGGCCGTCAGTGCGGGATGCGCCGCCAGGGCCTCGCGCAGCACGGAGAGCCCGTCCTTCTTCGGCATGCGAACGTCACAGAGCAGCACGTCGTAGTCACGCGCGTTGAGCTCCTTCAGCGCGTCCTCGCCGTCGGCCACCGCGCGCACTTCATAGCCATGGCCGGTCAGCACCAAGGTGAGGATGTGCCGGATGGAGGGCTCATCATCGGCGACGAGAATGGTGCGGAAGAGGGGCATGGCCGTCTTGACACATCATCGCGCACCCGCGAGGGCGCCGATAGCTTCCGCCCTGACGTCACGCGCGTTTTCCTCAGGGTACGGGCAGACGCACCGTGAAGCGGGCGCCGCCCTCCGGAACATTCTCTGCTTCGAGCCGCCCCCCCATGACCTGCGCCAGACGCTGGGACACCGCCAGTCCCAGTCCAGTTCCCTCGCGCCCCTTGGTCGTGAAGAAGGGCTCGAACAGGCGAGGCATCACGTCCTCGGGGATGCCGGTTCCACCATCCTCGACGACCAGGCGAACCTCGTCCGAAACCTGTCGCGTGGCGACTCGCACGCACCCCTGCCCGCCCATGGCCTGGGCGGCGTTCAGCAACAGGTTGATGACGATTTGCGAGAGCGGACCTGGGTCCGCGCGTGCGAGCAGCCCTGGCTCCAGCTCCAGCGCCACCGTCACGCCAGTCAGCTCGGGTGCGGCACGAACCAGGCGCACGCAAGTCTCCACCACTGCGCCCACTTCCACCGGATCGAGCGAGGTGGTGCCAGGACGTCCCAGGTCGAGCAGGCCCCGGATGATGCGGTCGATGCGCTGGACCTCGTGGTCGATGCGCTCCAGGAAGTCCTTCAGCTCGGGCGTGTCCGCCTGGGTCTGCGCCAGCGCCACGTAGCCGAGAATTCCCGCCAACGGATTACCCACCTCGTGCGCGACGCCTGCGGCCAGTCTGCCCACCGTGGCGAGCCGCTCCGAGGCAATCAGCTCCGTCTGCGTGCGCGCCAGTTGGGCATTGGATTCACGCAGGGATGCCATCTGCGCGCGTGTGAGCGCCTGCTCCTCACGCAGTGCCTCCGCCATGCGCTGCAGGGCGCGCTGGATGCGCGATACCAATGTTCCGCCCGACGTCGGCACCAGGCGCGGCTCCAACTCCAATCGACCGAACTGCTCGACCACCGCCTCGGTACGGCGCAAGGGACGTCCCACCATCAGGTCCAGGACCACGTAGGCGAGCACCGTCAGCGCGACGAGGTCCAATCCCAGGACCCAGGGAAGAATGCTCCGGAGGCGAATCAGCGCCTCGTGCTCCGTGCTTCCTTCGGGCACCCACCGGCGGAGTGCGTCCAGCAGTCGGAGGAGCACCGGCTGGACGGACAACCAGGTGAGGCCTGTCGACACGGAGCCCAGCAGGAACGCGACGCTGGCAATCCGCCACTTCATCGCATCCCCGCCGTGCTCACGGCAGGCCGCCCAGCATCATGGCGATGTCCGCGGGCAACACCCGTGACAGCCAGGGCCCCAGGAGCAGCAGCTCCAGCCCCGCGAGCGCCAGCCAGGGCCCGAATGGAATGCTGGTGCGCTCCGGGACCCAGTCCTCCTCCTGTCCCTCTTCATCCAGGGGCGCGTCGGGGATGGGCTGGACCAACAGGCACAATGGCACCAGCAACAGTCGCTTCCAGAGCGGAAGCCCTGGCTGAGTGAACTCCCAGGTCATCGTGAGCGGAGCCGGCTCGCCCTCGGGCTCCTCGGGCGCGTCCTCCGCACGAGGGCCCGCCCGGCCCGTCAGAAGCAACATCAGGATGCCCACCACGGCGCCCTGCATGGATGCGAACAGCAACACGCCCAAGAGCGCGCGCCAGGTCAGGAACGCTCCGAGCAGGGCCACGAGATACTTGTCCCCCGCCCCCAGCGCCTCGCGCTGGAACACCTTCCAGCCGATGTACTCCATCATCCGGAAGGTCAGGAATCCCACCGTCGCGCCAATCAGCGCGTCACGGAAGGCCTCCGTCCCCAGCGGGATGGCCAGGATGAGCCCCGCCAGCATGCCCGACACCGTCATGGACAGCGGCAGAATCCAGTGGTCCAGGTCGATGAAGGCGAGTGGGACGAGGAAGGACACGAGCACCAACGCGGGCACCAGCTCGTACGTCCAACCGAAGCGTCGCAGGCACGCGAAGTACAGGAGCCCCGTCAGCAACTCCACCAACGGGTACCGCACGGAGATGGGGGTGCGGCACCCCCGGCAGCGCGCCCGCAGCGCCAGCCAGGACAACAGCGGGATGTTCTCGTACCAGGCCAGGACGTGCCCGCACTTGGGGCACCGCGAGCCCGGACGCACGATGCTCTGGTCCAGCGGCACCCGCGCGATGACGACGTTGAGGAAGCTGCCCACGCACAGGCCGAGCACGAACAGGAACACGGCGAACAGGGGCCCGAAGTATCCCGGGAGGGAGGAGTGCGTCACAGAGGACGCATCCTACCCGAGCTTCAGCGGAAGTCGCGCCGCTCGAACACGATTGAAGCCAGCACGCAGAAGAACGCCCCCCAGCCCAATGCATAGAGCGTGGCGGTCCCCAGCTCAACGGCCGTCACATCGATGGCATACGTGGCACGTGGCCGGAAGTTGAACCGCTCCAGGTTGGGCAGCGCGTAATAGGTGGCCTTGCTGACCCACTGGACGAACTCGACCTTGGACTTCACGCCGAGGTTGTAGATGTCCGAGCAGAGGTGGCCCGCGAAGTAGAGCCCCGTCGTCACCAGCGCGGAGACGAGCTGGCTGGAGAACGTGGACATCAAGAACCCCGCGCTGGTGAGGACGAACAGCTCCAGGTAGAGCCCCCACAAGGCGGCCATTTGCGGCTGGGTGATGGGCGAGCGGTGCAGGACAAGCTCCACCCAGAACAGCAGCGTCATGGCCACCAGCAACACCCCCAGGGTGAGCATGTTGCCCGCGAGCCGTGCCAGCAGGAACCGGCTCCGGGACAGCGGCTTGGACACCATCAAGAAGATGGTCCGCCGCTCGATTTCACGGCTGATGAGGCCGGACGACAGGTAGATGGAGAGGAAGACGAGCAGCAGGCTCATCACCCCGAGTCCGAAGTCGGTCACCACCCTGTCGAAGGTGCTGACGGTGACCTCGGTGATGAGCGTGGTGGCGAAGAGCAGCAAGAGCGCGAAGGCAGCCACAAGCACCGTCACCCGATTGCGGCGCGCCTCGCGGAACCCGTTCCACGCCATGGCGGCGAAGGCACCCATCACTGGATCTCCCCTCCCACCGTCTGCCCACCGGCCTGCTTCATCGCGTCCAGGAAGAGGTCCTCCAGCGAGAAGCGCGCGGGCTGCACCCGGCTCACGCGCCCTCCCTTGTTGAGCACGGCCTGAAGCAGGCCGTGCGAGTCGGCGTCCGGTACGCGCAGCAGGACCCGGCTGTCCAACTGCTGCGCCTGTTCGTACGTGAACCCCAGCGACTGGAGCTGTTCCAAAGGAAGCCCGTGCACGACCATCTCCACGGAGGGCGCCTTCGCGGACACCAGCTCCTGCACGCTCCCTTCCTGAACGCGCCGCCCGCCGACCAGCACCACCACGCGGTCACAGAGGGACTCGACGTCGGAGATGATGTGGGTACAGAAGAGGATGGTCGTCCCCTTCTCCCGCTCGGCCAGGATGAGGTCGCGCATCTGTCTGCGGCCCAGGGGATCCAAGCCGGAGGTGGGCTCATCCAGCACGAGCAGGCGCGGCCCGCTGATGAGCGCCTGGGCCAGCGCGGTGCGCTGCACCATGCCCTTGGAGTAGCGGCGAATCTGCAGGTCGGAGGCTCGGCCCATTCCCACCTCGCCGAGCACCCGATCCACGCGCTGGTCGAGCTCATGGCCGCTCAGACCGAAGATGCGGCCGGCAAGCGTTACGAACTCCCGCCCGGTGAGATACTCGTAGAGCGAAGGGTTCTCAGGAAGAAAGCCCACCTGTCGCCGGACATGGGGCCGGTCGGGCGGCTCGCCAAAGAGCAGTGCCTGTCCTTCGGAGGCCCGGACCAGCCCCATGAGAATCTTGATCGTGGTGGACTTCCCCGCGCCGTTCGGCCCCAGCAACCCGTAGACCTGCCCGGGCGCAATCTCCAGGTCCAGCCCTTGAAGCGCCTTGACGTGCTTGTTGAGGAAGAAGCCCACCCGGTACGTCTTGGACAGCCCACGGATAGATACAGGGAGACTCGAAGCAGGTGCCGCCGTCATGGTGAATCCTCCGCCTCATCAAGCTGGATTCCCCCTGCCGCGAGGTCTTCCCTCAACTCTTGCTTCTTCGCGTGGTCATACATCTCCAACCTGTAGAGCCCTGATGTCGAGCGTGCGCGTCCACGCCTGTCGATAAAGAACTGCCCCTCCAAAGGGTCCATGGGCATCTGCTTCAGAAACCCCGTGCTGACTAGGACAGGGACCGCCTTCGGGCGCTCCCCATGCTCCTTCTGATACGCCTCGATGGCAGCGTCAATCTGGGTCAGGACCCGCTCACGCAGGAGTTCCTTGATACGGTGCACATAGAACGCACGCGACTCCTCGTCCTCCGCGCCGTCTAGCAGCATCTGCGCCATCTGCAGGCCCATGTCGAAGTGACCCGCCTGGGCGTAGAGACGCGTCGCGAGTTGGGGCAGATGGGGCGGCGTATCAGGGAGCTTCGACAAACGCATGAGCAGGTCGGCGGCGGCCTTGTACTCCCTGTCGTACGTCATCTTGTTGTAGGCAAGCTGGAACAGGAACCGGCGGTCATCTGGGAACGCGGCCAGCCCCTTGGTGAGCAACCGGGACGACAGGTCCACGTTCACCCACTGCTCCCGCCCCAGGTTGAAAGGGGTGGTGATGGCGCCCCACTCGTAGACGTACCGGAACTTCGCGTCGAGGTCCGTCGCCAGGTCCGAATAGAAATAGACGTCCCGGTATTCGGTGGCGGTGTTGGCGCGCCCCACCTGCTGAATGGCCTGGAGCCAGTAGAAGTCCGCCAGCAGCGGCTTCTGCGCCGCGCCTAGGACTTCCAGCAACTCCCTGCGAGGAAGGATGGGACCATCCTGGGTCCGCAAAGGCCTGGCCGGCTTCTCCGCCATCAAGGCGATGGAGCACACCGCCAGCACCAGCACCACGAGCCGCGTGAGTAACATGGGGTTCCAGAATAGCGAAAGGCCGCCTCCCTACGCAGGAAGGCGGCCCGAAGAACAGTGGACAGGCCACTGCTCATTCCACGTCAGGCGAGACTACTCGTCGCAGGCCACGTCGTTATTGTCGTTGTACGGCGTACCGGAGGACACAGTGGAATCCTCAGAGCAGGCCGACAGCGAACCATCACCCTCGAAGCCAGCGATCACCCAGTTGTCCAGGCCCGCCTCGTTGTCGGCGTTGCCCGACGCGCCAGCGAGGAAGTTACAGTTCGGGCAATCCTGCTGCACGCCGAACGTGGTGCCATCCCAGCCACCAGAGCCAACCGCGGCGAAGTTCGCGACCGCGAAGGTCGGCGCCGCCGCCGTCCCGCCGAAGCGGAAGGCGTCATAGGAGATGGAGGAGATGCCGTCCGCAGCAGGAGCAATGTCCGCAGCCGCGCGCAGCTCCGCCTCACCAGAGCCCACGCTGAGGATGTAGCCGTAGCGGTTGCCGCGCTCCGGCGAGAAGCCGATCTCGTTGGCGAAGTTCGAGTAACGGTCCTTCTCAGAGAAGAACGACTTCTGCGCGGTGAAGAGCGCCTTGAGGTTCGTCTTCGCCTCGGACTGCTTCGAGCGGGCCTGGAACTTGATGAAGTTCGGGATGGCGATGGCCGCCAGGATGCCGATGATGGCGACCACGATCATGAGCTCGATGAGCGTGAAGCCACGGTTGCGGGGGTTGAATCGCGAGACGCGCATGGGGGATCCTCGAGGAAGGTTGCAACGGGGGGCACTGCGCCCGCCGTGAACACTAGCACCGAGCATGCCAACCGGCCTCAGGCCGCCAAGGCCCCAGATTTTCAAAGCTTGGAGGAAGCCCCCGTGGCGGATGGGTCCAGGGCTGACAAAATTCGGCAGTGACGCTGACGAGAACTGTCGATCAGCCTACGCATCCGCCGGCCCCCCCGGCTCCACGTCATCGGTGAGCCCGTGCTTGGCCAGCCGATAGCGGAAGGAACGGAATGAAAGGCCCAGGAGTTCCGCGGCGCGGGTCTTCACCCCTCCGGCCTGCTTCATCGCCGCCATCAGGTATCGACGCTCGCTCTCATCGAGGTGTCGCTCCAGGTTGAAGCCCGCGCCCAGCCCTGGTTCGCCTCCTTCCAGGGTCCGCACGGCGGGGTCTGAATCGCCCCGCACGGCTGGGGGAAGCGTCGAGGGGCTCAGGAGGTCCGAATCGGACAGGGTCGCGGCCCGCTCCACCATGTTCTGCAACTGCCGGACGTTGCCCGGAAACGGGTAGCGCTCCAGCAACGCGAGTGTCTCGGGGGCGAAGCGCAGAGCGGGGCGCCCCAGTTCCTCCGCCATTCGCGACAGGAAGTACTTCGCCAACAGCGAGATGTCGCCAGCACGCTCACGCAGTGGCGGCAGTTCCACTGTAATCACGTTGAGCCGGTAGAAGAGGTCCTCACGGAAGCGACCGGCCTTCACCTCGGCTTCGAGCCTCCGATTGGTCGCCGCGATGACGCGCGCCTGAAACGGAATCTCCACGGCGCTGCCCACCGGCTTCACCTTCCGCTCCTGGAGCACCCGGAGCAGCTTCACCTGTGTGGCGAGCGGCATCTCCCCTACTTCATCCAGCATGACGGTGCCGTCACCCGCCGCCACGAGGAGCCCCGAGCGGTCCGAGGTCGCCCCCGTGAAGGCCCCCCTCACATGTCCGAAGAGTTCGCTCTCCAGCGTGCCTTCATTGAGCGCGGCGCAGTTGAAGGGCAGGAACGGTCGCGCGGCCCGGCTGCCGCGCATGTGGATGGCGCGCCCCACCAGTTCCTTGCCCGTGCCGCTCTCGCCCATCACCAGCACGGTGCTCCGCCCGGAAGCCACCTTCTCCACCAGGGCCCAGACCGCTTGCATCCGGGCGCTCTGCCCCACGGCCCCATCCAAGCCAGGAAACAGGCGCGCTCTGAGGCCACTGTTCTCCTGCCGGAGCGAGCGCTTCTCCAGGGCCTTCTGGACCAGCAGCCGCATCTCCTCGTTGTCGAAGGGCTTGCAGATGTAGTCGTAGGCGCCTTCGCGCATCGCCTCCACCGCTGCCGCAGGAGTGCCATAGGCAGTGATGAGCACCACTTCCGGAGATGCGGGACGGGCCCGGGCGGCGCGCAGCACATCCAGGCCACTTCCCGTGCCCAACTTCAAATCGGAGATGACCAGGTCCACCCCGTCCTGGGCCAGCACGTCACACGCGCCCTTCACGCCCGCGACACTCGTCACCGAGTATCCCTCCCTCTGGAGCAACAGCTCGAGGTACTCGCGCATGGACAGCTCGTCGTCGACCACGAGGATGTGGCCGCGCGCTCCCAGGTCTCCTCCCGGGGCCGACGTCATAGCGGCAACCCCACCATGAACTCAGTGCCCTCGTCGCGATTCGAGCGAACCTGGATGGAGCCACCATGGGCCCGGATGATGGAGTGCGCGGTGGACAGCCCCAGCCCCGTGCCGCCATCGCGTGTGGTGAAGAACGGCTCGAACAAGTGCCCCATCATCTCCTCCGAAATCCCTCCCCCCGAGTCCCAGATGCGGATTCTCGCCTCATTCTCGTCTCGCGTCAGCGCGACCTTTACGTGACCTCGCGGACCTGCTGCCTGGAAGCCGTTTCGCACCAGGTTGATGAGGACCTGCCGGAGCTGATCCGGGTCAACCGCGACCGCCACCGCATCAGGCGCGCTGACCTCCACCCGGACATCACGTGCCAGCGGGTCCACGCGGAGCATGTCCACGGTCTCCGTCACGAGCGTCGCGAGGGGAACCACCTGCAACACGGGCATTGGAGGCCGTGCGAAGCGCAGGAATTCCTCGACGAGCCTCGCCAACCGGTCCGACTCCCGCATCAGGATGTTGGTGAGCTTCTGTGAGACACCGTCCTGCGCATCCTGCGCCAGCAACTGCGCCGAGCCGCGCATGGAGGCCAGTGGATTGCGCAACTCATGCGCCAGTTGAGCGGACAGCGCTCCCAGGCTCGCCAGCCGGTCCGCCCGCTTCAGGTCATTCTCCATCCGGCGAAGCTGCGTGAGGTCCTGAAAGACCATCAACAAGGCCCCCGGCTCGCCATCCAGCGGCGTCACCGACAACCCCAGAATGCGCCGCTTCGCCCCCTGCCCCACGACCAGCTCACTGCGAGGAGACCGCGGAGCCAGGCCCGATACTCCAGGCAGGAGCGTTTCGACCTCTGTCCCGACGACGCTGGCAGTCTCCACTTGAAGGATGGTGCAGCCCGCGGGGTTGACGTACGTGATGCGGCGCTCCGCATCACACGTCGCAAGCCCCGAAGGCATGGAGGTGAGGATCTGCTGCTGAAGCCGCCCCAATCGGTGGAGGTCCGCTTCTCGAGCGGACAATGCGCCACCAGCCACGGAGAGTTGACGCGAAAGGTAGCCCGCGAGGACAGCGATGAGCCCCAATGCGAGCGAGTTGCTTCCCAGGACGAACATCACCCGGGTCGGAGGCATCAGTCCTCCAGGAGCATCTCCCAGGAACCGTGCTCCCACGACCAGCGCGGCGAAGCACAGCGTGGACGCCGCGGCAGCCCAAAGCGCCCCGCGCCGGTCCAAGACGACAGCCGCGCCAATGACGGACAGGCTGTAGAGGAAAGTCAGGGGCGAGTCCGCGCCGCCACTCAGGTAGACCAGCCCGGTGGCGATGACCACGTCGCCAGCGACCTGGACCCAGGCATCACTCAGCCCTCCACGCCCGCGCCGCAGCCTCAGCCCCACCACCAGCGTCGAAACGTACGCGACGACGATGACCGCGAGCGACAGGGTATCAGCCCGGCTCAGCTCCTGAGTGGGCTGCAGGAGCAGCCGCGCGAGGGTGATGACGAGCGACAGGCTCGCGGCCACCGTGCGGAACAGCACGAGCCATACGAGCCGCGACCTGAAGGCGCCCCCCTCCTGGGGGCGCCCGACTACGACAACAGCGCTACTGGATGGCGCCGGCAAGCGAGAAGATGGGCAGGTACATGCCGATGAGGAAGCCACCGACCACGCCGCCGAGGAACACCATCAGCACCGGCTCAATCATCGCCGTGAGGCTGTTGATGGCCGCGTCCACCTCGTCGTCGTAGAAGTCGGCGATCTTGTTGAGCATGGTGTCCATGGCACCCGTCGCCTCACCCACGCCGATCATCTGCACCACCATGGACGGGAACACCTTCGTCTCCGCCAGGGGGCCCGCGATGTTCTTGCCCTCGGCGATCTTCCCGCGGACGTAGATGATGGCGTCTTCCACCGTCCGGTTACCTGCCGTCTTCGCGGTGACGTCCAGCGCGTCCAGGATGGGCACGCCGGAGGAGATCATGGTCCCCAGCGTGCGGGTGAACCGGGCCACGGCCACCTTGCGGAGCACAGGCCCGAAGACGGGCATGAAGAGGAACACCTTGTCCCAGAACTTCCGGCCACGCGGCTGCCGGTAGCTCCACGTGAAGGACATCACCACCGCGGTAATCGACGCAGCCGCATGGAAGAAGTAGTCCTGCGCGATGTGCGAGAAGTTCACGATCATCTGCGTGGGGCCTGGCAGCTCCGAGCCGAAGTCCGCGAACATCTTCTCGAAGACGGGCGTCACCTTCATCAGCAGCACGCCCGTCACGCCAATGGCCACCAGGATGACGATGACCGGATAGGTCATCGCGCTCTTCACCTTGGACTTGAGCTTCTCGTTCTTCTCCCGGTACGCCGCGAGCCGGTTGAGGATGGCGTCGAGGATACCGCCCACCTCGCCCGCGGCGCAGAGCTGGACGTAGAGTTCGTCGAAGACCTTGGGGTGCTCCTTCAGCGCGTCCGCGAAGGTGCTGCCCTGCTCCACCTTGCCCTTGATGGCGAACAGCACCTTCTTGAAGGAAGGGTTGTCCATCTGGCTCGCGAGGATGTCGAGGCACTGCACCAGCGGGAGGCCGGCGTCGATCATCGTGGCGAACTGACGGGTGAAGACGAGGATGTCCTTGCCTTCGACGCCGCCCAGGCCAGGGATGGAGATGTCCCCATCCAGCAGGCCCTTCCTGCGCACCTTGACGGGGTTCAGGCCCAGGGACTTGAGGCGCGCGTTGACGGCCTCGACGTCCATCGCCTCCATCTCACCCTTTTTGGACTCCCCGCTCTTGGTCTTCGCCTCCCAAAGGAACTGGGCGGTGACCTTCTTGGGAGCTGATGCCGACTTCACTGCTGGGGCTGCCATGAGCTGGACCTCCGCGGGTGCCGCGCCACTCTAACCGTTGATCTCCGAATCCCGGAACTAACGACCACCCGCTCCCCCGCCTGGCCGCTGCATCCCGGGCAGCGTCCCACCGCCCGTGGCCAGGATGTTGCGCAGCTCATCAGGATCCGTAGAACGCCCAAAGGCCTCGTCCTGGGTGATGAGCCGCCGCAGCAGCAGCGCCGCCAGGGCCTGGTTGAAGGTCTGCATGCCGAACTTCGCCTGGCCGACCTGCATGGACGAATAAATCTGGTGGACCTTGTCCTCGCGGATGAGGTTCCGGATCGCGGGGTTGGGCACCATCACCTCCAGCGCCAGGATGCGGCCAGGGCCGCCCGCCTTTGACACCAGCGCCTGGCTCATGACCCCCTCCAGCACGAAGGACATCTGCGCGCGGACCTGCGGCTGCTGGTACGGCGGGAACACGTCCAGCACGCGGTTGATGGTCTGCACCGCGCTGTTGGTGTGGAGCGTCGCGTAGCAGATGTGGCCTGTCTCCGCGATGGTGAGCGCCGCCTCAATCGTCTCCAGGTCGCGGAGCTCACCGACGAGCACCACGTCCGGGTCCTGGCGAAGGATGTACTTGAGGGCCGTCTTGAAGTTCCGCGTGTCCGCCCCCACCTCGCGCTGATTCACGAGGCAGTTCTTGTGCGGGTGCAGGTACTCGATGGGGTCCTCGATGGTCATGATGTGCTCATGACGCTCGGTGTTGATCTTGTCGATCATCGAGGCCAGCGTGGTGGACTTGCCCGAGCCCGTGGGGCCCGTCACCAGGATGAGCCCGCGCGACTTCTTCACCAGCTCCGCCACCACCGGCGGCAACCCCAGCTCCTGGAACGTCAGAATCTTGAAGGGAATGGTCCGGAACGCCGCGGCGACCGCGCCACGCTGCATGAAGATGTTGGCGCGGAAGCGTGACAGGCCCTTCACGCCGAAGGACAGGTCCAGCTCGTTGTCCTCTTCGAACTTGTGCTTCTGGGCGTCCGTGAGGATGGAGTAGCAGAGCTGCTTCGTCTCCACCGGAGTCAGCGGCGCCGTCTTCAAGGGGACGAGCTCGCCGTCGACGCGAAGCTGCGGCGGAGAGCCGGTGGTGATGTGGAGGTCGGAAGCGCCCTTCTCGACCATCGCCTTGAGGAGCTGGTGCAGGTTGGCCACGGGGGGGATGTCCTTCAGCGGGAGTGCGGTGGGGGAGGTTGATTAGAAGCGGTCCGGGGCGGTGTTTCCCACCACCTCTTCCAACGTGGTGGCGCCGTCCATCATCTTGCGAAGACCGCTCATGCGCAGGCTGCTCATGCCCAGGCGGATGGCCTCCTGCTTCAGCTCCGCGGCGGAGGCGCCGTTGATGACCAGCTCCTTGAGGCCGTCCCAGAAGGGCATGACCTCGTAGATGGCCACGCGGCCCCGGTAGCCACGGTCGTTGCAGTCGCGGCAGCCGACCTTCTCGTACATCGTGAAGGTGCCAATCTTGTCCGGCGGCACACCCGCGTCGATGAGCGCCTGCTCGTCCACGTTCTCCGCCGGCTTCTTGCACGCCGGGCACAGCCGACGCGCCAGACGCTGGGCGAGGATGAGGTTGAGCGACGCCGTCACGAGGAACGGCTCGATGCCCATGTTCAGCAGGCGGCTCACCGTGCCCGGGGCGTCGTTGGTGTGCAGCGTGGAGAGCACCAGGTGGCCCGTGAGCGCCGCCTTCACGCCAATCTCCGCCGTCTCGAAGTCACGGATCTCACCAATCATGATGATGTCCGGGTCCTGGCGGAGGAAGGAGCGCAGCGCCGCGGCGAAGTTCAGGCCGATGTCGTCATGCATCTGCACCTGGTTGATGCCGGCGAAGTTGAACTCGACCGGGTCCTCCGCGGTGCAGATGTTGGTGTCCAGGCCGTTGAGGCTTGCGAGCGCCGAGTACAGCGTCGTCGTCTTGCCCGAGCCCGTCGGGCCCGTCACCAGCACCATGCCGTAGGGCCGGTCGATGGCCTCCTTGAACCAGGCCAGCGGCTGCGCGTCGAAGCCCAGCTTCGTCATGTCCAACTGGAGGTTGCTCTTGTCGAGCAGACGCATCACGACCTTCTCGCCGAAGAGCGTGGGACACACGCTCACGCGGAAGTCCATCTCCTTGCCGCCGCCCATCTTGATCTTGATGCGGCCGTCCTGCGGCAGGCGCCGCTCGGAGATGTCCAGCGAGGCCATGATCTTCAAACGCGACGTAATCGCGTTGCGCAGCTTCATCGGCGGGCGCATCACCTCGTACATCACACCGTCGATGCGGAAGCGGACGCGGAAGTCCTTCTCGTACGGCTCGACGTGGATGTCGGACGCGCGCTTCTTGATGGCGTCCATGAGGATGAGGTTCACCAGCTTGACCACGGGCGCGTCGTCCGCGGCCTTGGCCATCTCATCGATGTTCTCCGTCTCCTCCTTGGTGACCTCGATGTCGTCATCGACGTCGCCGACGATGTCCTCCAGCGACGGGCCCTTCTCCGCGTAGTAGCGCTCGATGGCCTCGCGGATGGAGACCTCCGAGGCGACCACCGTCTCGATGTTGTAGCCGGTGAGGAACTTCAGGTCGTCCACCGCGAAGATGTTGGACGGGTCGCACATGGCCACGATGAGCGACGGCCCCGCGCGATTGACGGGCACCACCAGGTGCTTCTCCGCCACCTCCTTCGGCACCAGCTTGATGATGTCCGGCTCGACGTCGAAGTCCTTCAGGTTGATGGCCGGCACGCCGTACTGCTTGGAGAGGAAGTCGGTCAGCTTCGACTCCTCGATGGCGCCCGTCTTGACGAGCGCGGTGCCGATGCGCGTGCCGTTCTTCTGCTGCTCTTCCTGGGCCTTGCGCAGCTGCTGCACGGAGATGAGGTTCTCGCGAACCAGCAGTTCACCGAGTCGACCGGACATTCGTTGATGCCTCTTCCTTGAAGAAGAAAGAAACGGGCGGGGGCCCGCCTCCGAGCTCAAAGACGCGGGAGCGGTGCCCGGGTGACTCACACCCCATGGCACGGTTCCTGATTGCGAATTAGAGGGGAGCCGCGCGCGCGCGTCAAGGCGCCCTCGCCTGCTCCCCTGCTCTCACAACCCATTGAACGGACACGGGAAAATTGCTCAGCCCTCCGCGCGAGCAATCACGGCGCGCGCGGCCTCCACGTCACGCTTGATCTGCCCCGTCAACTCCACCACCGAGCCGAACCGCTGCTCGGGGCGCAGGCGCTCAAGGAACTGCACGCGCAGCTCCTTGCCGTACAGGTCGCCGGTGAAGTCGAGCAGGTGCGCCTCGATCGTCACCTCCGTGCCGCCAAAGGTGGGCTTCACACCGATGTTCGCCGCGCCGCCATGCCAGGTGCCTTTTGACTCGCCCGGCAGTTGGACGCGGATGGCGTAGACTCCCGGTGCGGGGCGCAGCTCATTCTGCGTGTCCACGTTCGCCGTGGGGAAGCCGATGCCCCGTCCCCGCCCCGCGCCCGTCACCACCGTGCCGTCCAGGTCGAAGGGACGCCCCAGCAGCCGCCGCGCCGCGGACACGCGCCCCTCCAGGATGTACTCGCGCACGCGTGACGACGACGCCACCACGCCATCCACCGTGACGGGCGGAACCACGTGCACCGTCGCCCCGCGCCGAGCCGCCGCCTCGCGCAGCGTCTCCACGGTGCCGCGCCGGGCCGCGCCGTAGGTGAAGTCGCTGCCCACCACGACGTGCGCGACGCCGAGCGCGTCGAAGAGCGCGGCCTCGAAGTCCGCGGGCGGCGTGCGCGCGTATTCGCGCGAGAAGGGCTGCACCACCGCCGCGTCCAGTCCGCACGCCTCGAACAGCTCCAGCTTGCGCGGCAGCAGGGTGATGAGCTTCGGCGCCAGCTCCGGCTGGAGCACCTTGCCCGGGTGGGGATTGAAGGTGAAGGCGGCGGCCCGCCCGTGGCGACGCGCCTCCGCGAAGAGGGCCTGATGGCCCACGTGCACACCGTCGAAGTTGCCCAGCGCGAGCGCCTGTCCGGCCAGCGCTCGGCCCGCGTCCGCCACCGCAGGGAAGACCTTCATGGGCTCCCGTATACTCCAGGCCTCGCGTTTTTCCCTGGCCAAACCCGTCGTCGCCATGGTTGGTGGCGCCCGCCCATGACCCGTCCTCGCCTGCTCCCCGAGCCCGTCGGCCTCAAGTTCGTCACGCTGGAGACCCCGCCGGACTGGGACGCCGAGTTCGGCTTCAGCGGACCGCTCGAGCTGGAGATCGGCTCCGGCGTCGGCGGCCACGCCTTGGAGTACTGCCGCCGCCACCCCGAGGTGCGCTTCGTCGCCTTCGAGTGGCGCAAGAAGTACGCGCGCGACACCCAGGACCGCGGCGACAAGGCGGGCCTGCGCAACCTGCGCGTCATCGAAGCCGATGCCCGCTCCATCGTGCCCCGCATCTTCGCGCCCGACTCGCTCGCCGCCATCCACCTCCAGTTCCCCGACCCCTGGTGGAAGCGCTCCCACGCCAAGCGCGCCGTGATTCAGCCCGCGTTCGCCGAGCTGCTGTACGGCAAGCTCGCACCGGGCGGACTCTTCGACATGCGCACCGATGTCCAGGACCGCGGCGTGACGATGCTCACCATCCTGGAATCCGCTGGTTTCAAGAACCCCCTGGGTTCAGGCGTTTTCCATCCTTATGACCCGGAGGAGGTGCCCTCCACGCGTGAGCGCCGCTACCTGGCCAGCGGCGAGCCTGTGTACCGGGCGCGGCTATTGAAGCCTGCCTGACGTCGGCGCCACGGGCGCTCGCCGAGCCGCTTGCATCCCAGGCACGGGCCGTGAGAATGGCGGGCAACCCCGCACCGCGGGATGACCGCACCGGGGGCGAGACATTCATGGCGGATGGCGAACGGAAGAGGACGCTGGAGGTCGCCCGCCGTGCCCCGCTCGGAGGGGAACTCAGTGGCCGCACGGTGCTCATCGCGGACGATGACCCGGTGCATGTCCGGCACGTGCGCGACGGCCTGGCCCCTCACGGGTACGTCTTCACCGAGGCGCATGACGGTGCCCAGGCGCTGTCCGCCATCCGGGAGTCCCGCCCCGACCTCATCCTCATGGACGTGGAGATGCCGGGGCTGGGCGGCGTGGAGGTGTGCCGCATCGTCAAGGCGAACGCGGGTGAGGACGGCTTTGGCTTCATCCCCGTGATTCTCATGACGGCCCGGCAGGCCGCGGGGAAGGTGGAGGGGCTGGAGCTGGGGGCGGACGACTACCTCGTGAAGCCCTTCGACATGCTCGAGCTGTCGGCCCGCGTGAAGTCCATGCTGCGGCTGAAGGCGCTGCAGGACGCGCTGGTGGAGAAGAACCGGGAGCTGGACCGCGCCAACAAGGAGTTGGCGGCGCGGCGCGAAGAGCTGCTGACGCTCACCCGCACGGATGCCCTCACCGGCCTGTCGAACCGGCGCGCCTTGGAGGAGCGGCTGAATGACGAGTTCGCCCGCTCTCGGCGTTATGGGGCGCCCCTGTCCCTGGTGATGCTGGACATCGACCACTTCAAGCGCATCAACGACAGCTTCGGGCACCCCTTCGGGGACCACGTACTGAAGGCCGTGGCCCAGACGGCGCGGGCGCGGCTGCGGGAGGTGGACCTGCTGGCGCGCTACGGCGGCGAGGAGTTCATCGCCCTGCTCCCGGAGACGGGCCCCGCGGACGCGCTCCGGGTCTGCGAGCGGATGCGCGACGCCATCGCCGCCCTGGAGCTGGAGCATGTGGGGGGGGAGTGGCAAGCCGCAGTGCGTGCGGCTGACCGCGTCATTGGGCGTGGCGACGGTGCCCTCGGGCGACCTCCCGAGCGTGGAGGCGCTGCTGCGGGCTGCGGACGCCTGCCTCTATGCGGCCAAGGGAGCAGGCCGCAATCGCGTCCATCAGCACGCCGCGTGACATGTCCGAACCTCGGGCTTTCCCCCGGCGACGCTTTGACCTAAACCCCTGTCCCCATGCGTCTCTCCGCGACGATGCCCTGGCTGGTAGCGCTGGTCCTGGTGCTGGGCCTGGGTGGCTGCAACCGGCCGCGCTTCGGCACCCCGCAGGACGCCTACACGTCCTTCCACCGGCTGGTGAAGCGAGGGGAGCTGCAGCAGGCGTGGGGCGCGCTGTCCAAGCCCACCCAGGACGCGCTGGCGCAGCGGGCGCAGGTGGTAGGCGCAGCCTCCGGTGGTGAAGAAAAGCCGGAGCCCCTGGCCCTCTTCTTCGCGAATGTCCCTCCGCCTCCGGATGTTACGGAGGTCTCGCTGGTCCGGGAGGAGGGAGACGTGGCGACAGTGCTCGTGCGCGCGGGAGGCAACTCTCACGAGGTCCGGATGGTCCGTGAACCGTCCGGATGGAAGGTCGACCTTTCAGCATCCCTCCAGCCGTGAAGCCGGGCATGCCCGGAAAACTCGCACCAGGTAACGTACGACTGTGAACGACAGGAAGACACGGCGGGTGATTCCCGCGGTCGAAGTCATCCGGCGCCCGGCATCGACGCCCGGCACTGCCGCTCCGACCCCGACTCCGGCGCCCACGCCGCGCCCCACGCCCACCC